>NZ_SHLI01000002.1 GCF_004217415.1 Spiribacter vilamensis | reverse complement strand
GGCTACCGGCCGCAGTTCTACTTCCGTACCACGGACGTCACCGGTGCCTGCGTGCTGCCCTCGGGCACGGAGATGGTGATGCCGGGTGACAACGTGCAGATGACCGTCACGCTGATCGCGCCGATCGCGATGGAAGACGGCCTGCGCTTTGCCGTGCGCGAAGGCGGCCGCACCGTCGGTGCCGGCGTCGTCTCCAAGATCCTCGAGTAATCGGTTAACGGTGTTGTCAACCCCTGGGGTTTCAAAACCCCGGGGGTTTGCGTACACTATCGAGTTCGTCGTTTGATGGCCGGTCAAACGCGAAATT
Organism: Spiribacter vilamensis; assembly: GCF_004217415.1. Lineage (NCBI taxonomy): Bacteria > Pseudomonadati > Pseudomonadota > Gammaproteobacteria > Chromatiales > Ectothiorhodospiraceae > Spiribacter > Spiribacter vilamensis. The sequence goes on along the minus strand of NZ_SHLI01000002.1, from coordinate 15,189 downwards.
AGGCCAGTAGCTCAATTGGCAGAGCAACGGTCTCCAAAACCGTAGGTTGGGGGTTCGAGTCCCTCCTGGCCTGCCATTCAATCCGGTCACTAACAGCGTCGCGGGTTCCATGAGCGCAAACGATCAGACGACGACCACGGGAACGGACAAGGCCAAGCTGACACTGGCCGTCGGGACCTTTCTCGCCGGTGTGGTTGGCTTCTACGGCCTTGAGGGCCAGTCCGACCTCATCCGCGTGATCGGAATAGTGGTTGTGGCAGCCGTTGCCATCGCCATTGCAATGACCAGTCAGCCGGGCCGCAATGCCTGGGCTTTTGCCCGCGAAGCGCGCCAGGAGCTGCGCCGCGTGGTTTGGCCGACCCGGCAGGAATCGATTCAGACCACGCTGGTTGTGCTGGTCATGGTCTTCATCGTCGCTATTCTGCTCTGGCTGATGGATATGTTTTTCATGTGGGGCGTCGGCGCCCTCGTACGCCCCGGAGGCTGATCTTTCATGGCGAAACGATGGTACGTCGTTCACGCGTATTCCGGTTTCGAGAACCAGGTAAAAAAGGCTCTCGAAGAGCATATTGCGCGTGCTGAAATGGAAGATTCCTTCGGCGAGGTGCTCGTACCCGCTGAAGAAGTCGTCGAGATGAAAGAGGGCCAGCAGCGCCGCAGCGAGCGGAAGTTCTTCCCGGGCTACGTCCTGGTCCAGATGGAGATGGGTGACGACACCTGGCATCTGGTGAAGAACGTGCCACGGGTGATGGGTTTTATCGGTCCGTCGCGGGGGCGGCCGTCACCGATCTCGGATACCGAGGCGGAGAACATCCTCAACCGAGTGCGCGAAGGCGTCGATAAACCGCGTCCCAAGGTGCTGTTCGAAGTGGGTGAAGTGGTCCGCGTGACCGACGGCCCGTTCAACGATTTCAACGGCGTGGTCGAGGAAGTGAATTACGAGAAGAGCCGACTTCGCGTGGCGGTTCTCATTTTCGGACGTTCCACTCCGGTGGAGCTCGATTTCAGTCAGGTCGAGAAGACCTAACCAGGCGGTTTGCCGCCAGGGGAGCCGGGGTGAGAGTCCCCGGCGTTACCACCCACATCAGGAGTTCAATCAATGGCAAGAAAAGTCACGGCTTACATCAAGCTGCAGGTCCCCGCCGGGGCCGCCAAACCGAGCCCGCCCGTGGGCCCGGCGCTGGGTCAGCATGGCCTGAATATCATGGAGTTCTGCAAGACGTTCAACGCGCAGACCCAGGATATGGAGCAGGGTCTGCCGACCCCGGTGGTGATCACGGTCTATTCCGACCGCAGCTTCACCTTCGTCACCAAGACACCGCCGGCCGCGGTGCTCCTCAAGAAAGCCGCGGGCATCAAGTCCGGTAGTGGCACGCCGCATGTCACCAAGGTGGGCACGGTTAATCGCGAGCAGATCGAGGAGATCGCGCAGACCAAGTGGCCGGATCTCAATGCCGCCGGGATGGAAGCCGCCGTGAAAACGATTGCCGGCTCCGCCCGTAGCATGGGCCTCAACGTGGAGGGGATGTAACGCCATGGCGAAATTGACGAAACGCCAGCGGGCGTTCGAGGAAAAGATTGATCGCAGCCGCCTCTACGAGGCCGAAGAGGCCTTTGTCTTGCTCAAGGAACTGGCTACGGCCCGGTTTACCGAGTCCATCGACGTCGCGGTAAATCTTGGTATTGACCCGCGGAAGGGCGACCAGATGGTGCGTGGTTCCACGGTGCTGCCGAATGGTACCGGCAAGACGGTTCGGGTGGCCGTGTTCGCGCAGGGCGCGAACGCCGAGGCCGCCGAGGCCGCGGGTGCCGATACGGTCGGCATGGACGAGTTGGCCGAGCGTATGCAGGGTGGGGAGCTCGACTACGATGTCGTCATTGCCAGCCCGGACGCGATGGGTGTCGTCGGCAAGCTCGGTCGGTTGCTCGGACCACGGGGGCTGATGCCGAACCCGCGTGTCGGCACCGTGACGACCGATGTGGCCCAGGCGGTACAGAATGCCAAGGCGGGGCAGGTGCGTTACCGCGCAGACCGTGGCGGGCTGATCCACTGCAGCCTGGGCAAGGCGGACTTTAATCCGCAGGCCCTGGCGCAGAACCTGCAGGCGCTCATCAACGACCTGCAGAAGATCAAGCCGGCCTCGTCCAAGGGTGTTTATCTGAAGCGGGCCACGGTTTCCACCACGATGGGGCCGGGCGTGCCGTTGGATTTGGGGGCGCTGACCTAGGTTGGCCCCCCGGATGGTGCGGCCATTGTTGAATGGCTGCTGGCTGTCATCGAGACAGCCGTCGAAGACCGTTTGGTGCGGTTCGCCGCGTAAGTGTCGTACGACCGCCAGCGGTAGGCGGTGTGCCGGACAGGACAGGTTTCCTGCACGGGTTCACCGTTACGGGGCAGACGGGCCGAAGGTCCGGATGCCATTACCAACCGCCGTTCCAGGAGGCATTTGAATGGGCGTTAGTCTGGAACAGAAAAAGCGGATGGTGCAGGAAGTCGCTGAGGTGGCTGGTCAGGCTCATTCCGCGGTCGCCGCGGAATATCGGGGTCTGTCCGCCGGTGATATGGATAGCCTGAGAGTGCAGGCCCGGGACGCGGGCGTTTATGTGCGGGTGGTTAAGAACACCCTCGCCAAGCGCGCCGTCGAGGGTACTGAATTCGAGTGCATGAGTGATGACTTCTCAGGTCCGCTCGTTCTCGCGTTCTCGCAGGAAGATCCCGGCTCGGCCGCCCGTGTTCTCAAGAGCTTTGCCAAGGAACACGATCAGCTGGTAGTGAAAATGCTGGCCGTCGGCGGGGAGAAATACCCCGGATCCGAAATCGACCGGCTGGCCACGCTACCGACCTACGACGAGGCGATCAGTCGTCTCATGGCGACCATGCAGGCGCCGGTACAGAAACTTGCCACCACCTTCAACGAGGTGCCCGGCAAGCTGGTGCGTACCGTCGCCGCCGTCAAGGACGCCAAACAGTAGGCCTGACAGCTCCCTGTCGCTGCCGCTAGCGCATTTATCAATCGAATCAGCCAGGAGAAAAAGACAATGGCCGTTTCCAAGGAAGACATCCTCGAGACCATCTCGAACATGACCGTAATGGAGGTCGTCGAGCTCATCGAGGCAATGGAAGAGAAGTTCGGCGTGACTGCCGCCGCCGCCGTTGCCGCGGCACCCGCCGCCGGTGGTGGCGAGGCCGAGGCCGCCGAAGAGCAGACCGAGTTCGATGTCGTCATGACAAGCTTCGGCGAGAACAAGGTCGGCGTGATCAAGGCCGTCCGTGCCGCCACGGGTCTGGGTCTCAAAGAGGCCAAGACGCTGGTGGAGGGCGTGCCCGCCCCGGTCAAGGAAGCCGCTTCGAAGGAAGAGGCCGACGAGCTGAAGGGTCAGCTTGAAGAGGCCGGTGCTGCTGTCGAGCTCAAGTAAGAGCTTGGCGACGCCAACGTCACGAGTGGACGTTGATGCTGGGCTGACGGCCGATTCGGCTGTCGGCCCGGTGCTGTTTGTGAACAACCCGTTGCGGTGGGAATCCGCTGCCGGCCGTTGTGTCCAAGTCTGCGAGGGCTTGCATCGGGCAAGTTCTCGAAGCCTTGCACACGGCGGACCCCGACCTCGTTGAGGAATCTCGATGGCTTATACGTTTACTGAAAAAAAGCGCATCCGCAATGACTTTGGCAAGCAGCCGAAGGTGCTGGATGTTCCCTATCTGTTAACCACTCAGATCGAATCCTACCGGGATTTCCTGCAGCTCGAACAGGATCCCGACGGTCGTGAAGACAAGGGGCTGCATGCGGCACTGGACTCGGTCTTCCCGATCGAGAGCTATTCCGGCAATGCCCGCCTTGAGTACGTCAATTATCGTATTGGCGATCCGGCGTTCGACGTCAAGGAATGCCAGCTTCGCGGCATGACTTACGCGGCTCCGCTGCGGGTGCTCGTGCGCCTCATTATCAATGACAAGGAAACGCGCACGGTCAAGGACATCCGCGAGCAGGAAGTCTACATGGGCGAAATGCCGCTCATGACCCGCAACGGCACGTTCGTGATCAACGGGACCGAGCGCGTGATCGTCCAGCAGCTGCATCGCTCGCCGGGCGTGTTCTTCGATCATGACAAAGGCAAGACCCACAGTTCCGGGAAGCTGCTTTTCACAGCCCGCGTCATCCCTTATCGCGGGTCATGGCTCGATTTCGAATTCGATCCGAAGGATTCGATCTACGTGCGCATCGACCGCCGCCGCAAGCTGCCGGCCACGGTGCTGCTGCGCGGGCTCGGCTACGATAACGAGCAGATCCTCGACATGTTCTTCGAGAAGAACACCTACCACCTTCGCAAGAAGGGGGCCGACCTCGAGCTCGTGCCGGAGCGTCTGCGCGGCGAGACGGCGACCTTCGAGATCAAGGACAGCGAGGGGAACGTCATTGTCGAGAGTGGCCGGCGGATCACCGCCCGTCATATCCGGCAGATGGACAAGGCGGGCCTGAAAAAGCTGCAGGTTCCGGACGACTACCTCGTTGGCCGCATCCTCGCCGAGGACATCATCGACAAGTCCACGGGAGAGGTGCTCGCTTCCGCCAATACCGAGCTCACCGATGAGCTCGTGCAGGCGCTGCGCGATGGCGGTATCAAGAAGTTCCGGGTGCTGTTCATCAACGATGTCGACCAGGGGCCGTATATCTCCAATACGCTCAACATCGACACCACGACGACGCCGCTGGAAGCGCTCATCGAGATCTATCGGATGATGCGTCCCGGCGAGCCGCCGACCAAGGATGCCGCGGAAAACCTGTTCGCGAATCTGTTCTTCAGCGAGGATCGCTACGATCTCTCCTCGGTCGGGCGGATGAAGTTCAACCTGCGTGTCGGCCGCGACGAGGTCGAGGGCAGCGGGGTGCTCAGTAACGATGACATCCTCGCGGTGCTCACCGAGCTCATCAATATCCGTAACGGCAAGGGCACGGTCGATGACATCGACCATCTCGGTAATCGTCGCGTGCGTTGCGTGGGCGAAATGGCCGAGAACAACTTCCGCATCGGCCTGGTTCGTGTCGAGCGGGCGGTGCGCGAGCGCCTGAGCCTGGCAGAGAGCGAGGGGCTGATGCCCCAGGAACTGCTCAACGCCAAGCCGGTGGCGGCGGCGATCAAGGAGTTCTTCGGCTCCTCGCAGCTCTCGCAGTTCATGGATCAGAACAACCCGCTCTCGGAGGTCACGCACAAGCGGCGTGTCTCCGCGCTCGGGCCGGGCGGCCTGACCCGTGAGCGGGCCGGGTTCGAGGTGCGTGACGTGCACCCCACCCATTACGGCCGGGTCTGCCCGATCGAGACGCCGGAGGGGCCGAACATCGGTCTGATCAGCTCGCTGGCCTGTTATGCCCGGCTCAACAGTTACGGTTTCCTCGAGACGCCGTATCGACGGGTGCAGGACGGCCAGGTCACCGATCAGGTGGATTACCTCTCCGCCATCGAGGAGAGCCGCTACATCATCGCCCAGGCGAACGCCCGGATCGGTGAGGGCGGCCAGCTCGTCGACTCGCTGATCTCGATCCGTCACCAGAACGAGTTCGGCATGTCGTCGCCGGACAAGGTCCAGTACATGGACGTCTCGCCGAAGCAGATCGTCTCGGTAGCGGCGTCGATGGTGCCGTTCCTCGAGCACGACGACGCCAACCGCGCGCTGATGGGGTCGAACATGCAGCGCCAGGCGGTGCCGACCCTGCGCGCCGAGAAGCCCGTCGTGGGCACCGGCATGGAGCGGGCCGTCGCGGTCGACTCCGGTGTGACCGTGGTCGCGGACCGTGGTGGTGTCGTCGACCAGGTCGACGCCGCCCGCGTGGTCGTGCGGGTGAACGATGACGAGGCCCAGTCCGGCGAGCCGGGTGTCGATATCTACAACCTGACCAAGTACACGCGCTCCAATCAGAGCACCTGCCAGAACCAGAAGCCGCTGGTGCGCCCGGGTGATCGGGTTGGCCGCGGCGACGTGCTGGCCGATGGGCCGTCCACCGATATGGGTGAGCTGGCGCTGGGCCAGAACATGCGCGTCGCGTTCATGCCGTGGAATGGTTATAACTTCGAGGATTCGATTCTCATCTCCGAGAACGTAGTCCAGGAGGATCGCTACACGACCATTCACATCGAGGAGCTGACGGCGGTTGCCCGCGATACCAAGCTGGGGTCCGAGGAGATTACCGCGGACATTCCCAATGTCGGTGAGAGCGCGCTCTCCAAGCTCGATGAGTCGGGCATCGTCTATGTCGGTGCCGAGGTCAAGGCCGGCGATATCCTCGTCGGCAAGGTCACGCCCAAGGGCGAGACGCAGCTGACGCCGGAGGAAAAGCTCCTGCGGGCGATCTTCGGCGAGAAGGCCTCGGACGTGAAAGATACCTCGCAGCGGGTATCCACGGGCATGGACGGCACGGTCATCGACGTGCAGGTCTTCACCCGTGACGGTGTCGAGAAGGACTCGCGTGCGCTGTCCATCGAGGCCGAGGCCCTGGCCGAGGTCCGCAAGGATCTCGACGACCAGTACCGGATCTTCGAGGACGATGCATTCGCCCGTCTCGAGCAGTCCCTGATCGGGCAGATCGCCGATGGTGGTCCGGACCAGCTCAAGGCCGGCACCGAGATCACCGCCGAGTATCTGCATGGCATTGATCGTCGTCGCTGGTTCGAGATACGGCTCCGCGACGAGAGCGCCATGGCTCACCTCGAGGCCGTCCAGACCCAGCTCAAGTCGCAGCGTGAGGCGTTCGATGCCCGCTTCGAGGAGAAGAAGGAAAAGATCGGCGCTGGTGATGATCTCGCCCCGGGTGTGCTCAAGATGGTGAAGGTCTACCTGGCCGTCCGGCGTCGCATCCAGGCGGGTGACAAGCTCGCCGGCCGCCACGGCAACAAGGGCGTGATCTCGCGCGTCGTTCCGGTGGAGGACATGCCGTTCTCCGCCGACGGCGAGCCGATCGACGTGGTCCTCTCGCCGCTGGGTGTGCCGTCGCGCATGAACATCGGCCAGGTCCTCGAGGTGCACCTGGGCTGGGCGGCCAAGGGCCTGGGGCGGCGCATCGGCGAAATGCTCGATGCCCGCCGACAGGTCGATGATCTGCGCGGCTTCCTCGAACAGATCTACAACTCCAGTGGTAAGCAGGAGGATCTGAGCGCCTTTACCGACGAAGAGATCGTCGAGCTTTGTAACAACCTCCGTGGCGGCGTGCCGATGGCGACACCGGTCTTCGACGGTGCCAACGAGGGCGAGATCAAGAATATGCTGCGGCTCGCGGGTCTGCCGGAGAGCGGCCAGGCACAGCTCTATGACGGCCGGACCGGTGATGCATTCGACCGGCCGGTGACCGTGGGCTACATGCATATCCTCAAGCTCAACCATCTGGTCGACGACAAGATGCATGCGCGCTCCACCGGGCCCTACAGCCTGGTCACCCAGCAGCCGCTGGGCGGCAAGGCACAGTTCGGCGGCCAGCGCTTCGGTGAGATGGAGGTCTGGGCCCTGCAGGCATATGGCGCGGCCTACACACTGCAGGAAATGTTAACGGTCAAGTCCGACGACGTCGCCGGCCGGACCAAGATGTACAAGAACATCGTCGATGGCGAGCACCAGATGGAGGCGGGCATGCCCGAATCCTTCAACGTGCTGGTCAAAGAGATTCGCTCCCTCGGTATCGATATCGAGCTCGAGCAGGACTGAACGGGTAGCCGATATGAAAGACCTACTGAATCTGTTCAAACAGCCGGGCGCCCAGCTCGACGACTTTGATGGCATCCGCATTGGATTGGCATCGCCGGAGAAGATCCGGTCGTGGTCGTTTGGCGAGGTGAAAAAGCCGGAAACCATTAACTATCGGACGTTCAAGCCGGAGCGGGATGGACTCTTCTGCGCGAAGATCTTCGGCCCCGTCAAGGACTACGAGTGCCTCTGCGGCAAGTACAAGCGGCTCAAGCATCGCGGCGTGGTCTGCGAGAAATGTGGCGTCGAGGTGACGCTCGCAAAGGTCCGCCGCGAGCGGATGGGCCATATCGATCTGGCGAGCCCGGCCGCGCACATCTGGTTCCTCAAGTCGCTGCCCTCGCGCATCGGTTTGCTGCTCGACATGACGCTGCGTGATATCGAGCGGATCCTCTACTTCGAGGCGTTCGTGGTTATCGAGCCGAACATGACGCCGCTCAAGAAGGGCCAACTTCTGAGCGACGAGCAGTATCTCGATGCCATGGAGCAGTACGGCGACGAGTTCGACGCCCGCATGGGTGCCGAGGCGGTGGGCCACCTGCTCAAGAACATCGATCTCCGCGAGGAGACCGAGACCCTTCGCGAGCAGATGGATGCCACCAACTCCGAGACCAAGATCAAGCGTCTGTCCAAGCGTCTCAAGCTGGTGGAATCATTCCTCGATTCGGGTAATCGACCGGAGTGGATGGTGATGTCCGTCCTGCCGGTGCTGCCTCCGGATCTGCGGCCGCTGGTGCCGCTTGATGGGGGGCGTTTCGCGACCTCCGATCTCAATGATCTCTACCGGCGGGTTATCAATCGCAACAACCGTCTGCGTCGGCTGCTCGATCTGTCCGCGCCGGACATTATCGTGCGCAACGAAAAGCGCATGCTGCAGGAGTCGGTGGACGCGCTGCTCGACAACGGCCGCCGTGGCCGGGCGATCACCGGGACCAACAAGCGGCCGCTGAAGTCGCTGGCGGACATGATCAAGGGCAAGCAGGGCCGTTTCCGGCAGAACCTGCTCGGCAAGCGTGTCGACTACTCCGGTCGGTCCGTGATCGTGGTCGGCCCGACCCTGCGCCTGCATCAGACCGGCCTGCCGAAGCGGATGGCGCTGGAACTGTTCAAGCCGTTCATCTTCTCGCGTCTGCAGCGGCTGGGGCTCGCCACCACCATCAAGGCGGCCAAGAAGATGGTCGAGCGCGAGACCGCGGAGGTCTGGGATATCCTCGAGGAGGTGATCCGCGAGCATCCGGTCATGCTGAACCGTGCGCCGACCCTGCATCGTCTGGGTATCCAGGCGTTCGAGCCGGTGCTGGTCGAAGGCAAGGCGATACAGCTGCATCCGCTGGTCTGTCCGGCGTTCAACGCCGACTTTGACGGCGACCAGATGGCCGTCCACGTGCCGCTGGCGCTGGAAGCCCAGCTCGAGGCACGGTCCCTGATGATGGCCACCAACAATGTCCTGGCACCCGCCTCCGGCGAGCCGATCATTGGTGCGTCGCAGGATATCGTGCTGGGGCTTTACTACATGTCGCTGGTGCTCCAGCAGCAGGCCGGTGAGGGCATGACCTTCGCCAATCTCGACGAGGTGCACCGCGCCTACGAAAGCGATCGGGTGAGCCTGCACGCGCGGGTGACGGTGCGTATTCACGAAGTCGTGGTGGACGACGAGGGACAGCGCAGCGAGGCCACCCGGCGAGTGGATACGACGGTCGGGCGGGCGCTGATCTACAGCATCGTTCCCGAGGGGCTGCCGTTCAGCCTGGTCGACCGCGACATGAGCAAGAAAGCCATCTCGGAGATGATCGACCAGTGCTACCGGCGTCTTGGTCTCAAGGCGACGGTGATCTTCGCTGACCAGATCATGTACCTCGGATTCCGCATGTCTACGCGTGCGGCGGTGTCCATCGGCATGGAAGACATGGTCGTTCCGGGTGAGAAGGAGCAGATCCTCTCCGATGCCGAGATCGAGGTGAAGGACATCGAGGATCAGTACGCCTCGGGCCTGGTGACCAACGGCGAGCGCTACAACAAGGTGGTCGACATCTGGTCGCGCACCAACGAGGAAGTCGCGGGCGCGATGATGGAGAAGCTCGGCAAGGAGACCGTTACCGACGCCGAGGGCAACGAGATCGTCCAGAAGTCGACCAACTCGATCTTCATGATGGCCGACTCGGGGGCCCGTGGCTCGCCGGCGCAGATCCGTCAGCTGGCGGGCATGCGTGGTCTCATGGCCAAGCCCGATGGCTCGATCATCGAGACCCCGATTACCGCGAACTTCCGCGAGGGCCTCAACGTCCTGCAGTACTTCATCTCCACCCACGGTGCCCGGAAGGGACTCGCGGATACGGCGCTGAAGACTGCCAACTCCGGCTATCTCACACGTCGTCTGGTGGACGTCTCGCAGGACCTGGTCGTGACGGCCGAGGATTGCGGCACTCACCGCGGCCTCCGCCTGACGCCGCTGATCGAGGGCGGCGACGTGGTCGAGGCCCTTGGCGAGCGGGTGCTTGGCCGAATCGTGGCGCAGGATGTCGTCAAGCCCGGGACCGGCGAGGTGCTGGTCGAGCAGGGCGCGCTCATTGATGAGCGCCAGGTCGAAATGATCGAGAGCGAGGGCGTGGACGAGATCTGGGTGCGTTCGCCGATTACCTGCGAGACGCGTCATGGTGTCTGTTCTGCCTGCTACGGGCGTGATCTGGCCCGCGGGCATCAGGTCAACGTCGGTGAGTCGGTGGGCGTGATCGGTGCCCAGTCCATCGGCGAGCCCGGTACGCAGCTCACGATGCGCACCTTCCACATCGGTGGTGCCGCCTCACGGGCCGCTGCGGTCAGTAACGTCCAGGTCAAGTCGGCGGGTAGCGTTCGACTCCATAACCTCAAGACGGTCAAGCATCACTCCGGCAACCTGGTGGCCGTGTCGCGTTCCGGCGAAATCACCGTGATGGACGAGGCCGGCCGCGAGCGTGAGCGGTATAAGGTGCCTTACGGTGCCGCCATTGCCGTTGCGGACGAGGAGGCGGTCGAGTCCGGTCAGATCGTGGCGAACTGGGACCCGCATACCCATCCGATCATCACCGAGGTGAAGGGGCGTCTCAAGTTCTACGACTTCGTCGAGGGCGTAACGGTCAACCGTGAGACGGACGAGGTCACCGGCCTGAGCAGTCTGGTGGTGACCGATCCGAAGAGCCGCGGCACCGGGGAGCATATCCGTACCAGCACCAACGAGAAGGTGGCCTACAAGGATCTCCGTCCGGTGGTGAAGCTGGTCGACGAGGCGGGTAACGACCTCAACCTCGCCGGTACCGAGATCGCCGCTCACTATGCATTGCCCGGCGGCGCGATCGTGAGTGTCGAAGACGGTGCCGAGGTGGATGTGGGCGACGTTATCGCGCGCATTCCGCAGGAATCGTCGAAGACGCGCGACATCACCGGTGGTCTGCCGCGGGTGGCCGACCTGTTCGAGGCCCGCAAGCCGAAGGAACCGGCGATCCTTGCAGAGACGTCCGGTACGGTGAGCTTTGGCAAGGACACCAAGGGTAAGCAGCGGCTGGTGCTCACCACGACGGATGGCGAGGAGTACGAAGAGCTCATTCCGAAGCACCGCAACGTGACCGTGTTCGAGGGCGAATTCGTCGAAAAGGGCGAAGTGATTGCCGATGGCGAGCCCAATCCGCATGACATCCTTCGTCTGCTGGGCGTGGCCGAACTGGCCGCCTACATGGTCAAGGAGATCCAGGATGTCTACCGGCTGCAGGGCGTGAACATCAATGACAAGCACATTGAGGTGATCAGTCGCCAGATGCTGCGCAAGGTCGAGATCCGCGATCCCGGTGATACCCGATACCTGCGCGGTGAGCAGGCGGACTGGGGGCGTGTCGAGGACGAGAACGAGCAGCTCGTGGAGCAGGGGCGTGAACCGGCGGTCTGGGAACCTCAGCTGCTGGGGATCACCAAGGCCTCGCTGGCGACCGATTCGTTCATCTCCGCGGCATCGTTCCAGGAGACTACGCGGGTGCTCACCGACGCGGCTACCCGCGGCGCACGTGATGACCTGCGTGGCCTCAAGGAAAACGTGATCGTCGGTCGCCTGATTCCTGCGGGCACGGGTTATGCGTATCATCAGGATCGTCAGCGCCAGCGTCGGGAAACGCCGTCGCCGATGATCCCGATGGCGCCACAGTTCGGTCTGGGCAATGCCGCGGCAGCGCCCAACACGAGCGATTTGTCGGAAAACTAACGGGTCGGGGCTTCTGGTTGACACCCATGAAGCCCGATCCTACACTTAACGGCTTTCGCCGGAGCTGGTTTAACCGGCCCGGTGTTCGTTGAAGGACGGGAGTTAAAACTCTATGGCCACGATCAATCAGCTGGTGCGCAAGCCTCGCAAGCGGCGGCACGAGAAGAGCAACGTGCCGGCGCTCGAGGCCTGTCCTCAGCGGCGAGGCGTTTGCGCCCGCGTCTATACCACCACCCCGAAGAAGCCGAACTCGGCGCTGCGGAAGGTCGCGCGCGTGCGGCTGACCAACGGTTACGAGGTTGCCAGTTACATCGGCGGTGAGGGGCATAACCTTCAGGAGCACTCGGTTGCGCTCATTCGTGGCGGCCGGGTCAAGGACCTTCCCGGTGTGCGGTACCACGTGGTTCGTGGCTCGCTGGACACCGCCGGTGTCAGCAAGCGTCGCCAGGGTCGTTCAAAGTACGGCGCCAAGCGGCCTAAAGGATAAACGGGTAGTCAATCATGCCGAGAAGAAGAGAAGTACCCAAGCGCAAGGTCCTGGCGGATCCGAAGTACGACAGCGAAATGCTGACGCGCTTCGTCAACCAGATTATGCGCGACGGAAAGCGGGCCGTGGCCGAGAAGATCGTCTACACCGCGCTCGATCGCATCGCCGAGAAGAACAGCGGCGAGCCGATGGAAGTACTCGAAACCGCGCTGGACAAGGTCCGGCCGGTGGTCGAGGTCAAATCGCGCCGTGTTGGTGGGGCAACTTACCAGGTACCGGTCGAAGTTCGCCCGCAGCGGCGTAACACGCTCGGCATGCGCTGGGTAATCGAGGCCGCGCGCAAACGTAGCGAGGCCACCATGGGGCATCGTCTCGGCAACGAGCTGCTGGAAGCAGCCGAGGGTCGTGGCAGTGCCGTGAAAAAGCGGGAAGATACCCATCGTATGGCGGAGGCTAACAAGGCCTTCTCCCATTTCCGCTGGTAATCAGGTTCAGGGGTAACAGGTTTTGGCACGCAAAACACCGATCGAGCGCTACCGGAATATCGGCATCATGGCGCATATTGATGCCGGGAAGACAACGGTCACCGAGCGCATTCTCTTCTACACCGGGATCTCCCATAAAATGGGCGAGGTGCATGACGGCGCGGCGGTCATGGACTGGATGGATCAGGAGCAGGAGCGTGGCATCACCATTACTTCTGCGGCCACGACTACATTCTGGCGGGGTATGGACCAGCAGTACCCCGAGACCCGTATCAATATCATCGACACGCCCGGCCACGTGGATTTCACCATCGAGGTCGAGCGGTCGCTGCGGGTGCTCGACGGCGCCGTCTGCGTGCTTGATGCCAACGCCGGCGTCGAACCGCAGACCGAGACCGTCTGGCGTCAGGCGAATCGCTACGGCGTTCCGCGCATGGTGTTCGTCAACAAGATGGACAAGATGGGGTCCGATTTCTTCCGCTGCGTCGACATGCTCAGAAAGCGGCTCGGCTGCAACGCCGTACCGGTCCAGCTGCCGATCGGTGCCGAGGACTCCTTCGCCGGTGTTATCGATCTGATTCGTCAGAAGGCGATCTACTGGAACGAAAAGGACATGGGGACGACCTACGAAGAGGTCGATATCCCTGCCGAGTTCGCCGATGACGCGGCGAAATACCGCGAGGCGCTTATCGAGGCCGCGGCCGAAGCCAGCGAAGAGATGATGGACAAGTACATCGGCGGCGAAGAGCTGACGGTGGACGAGATCAATCATGGCCTTCGCGTGCAGACCATCGCCAACGAAGTGGTTCCGGTGCTTTGCGGTTCGGCGTTCAAGAACAAGGGTGTACAGGCCATGCTCGACGCGGTGGTCGAGTACATGCCCTCGCCCAGCGAAGTCCCGGACATCGAGGGTGAGCTCGAGGACGGCAGTACGGTCATCCGTGCATCCACCGACGACGAGCATTTCGCGGCGCTTGCTTTCAAGATCGCGACTGATCCCTACGTCGGCACACTGACGTTCTTCCGGGTCTATTCCGGCGTGGTCAAGACCGGTGACACGGTCTACAACCCGGTCAAGGGCAAGAAAGAGCGGCTGGGTCGTATCGTCCAGATGCACTCCAAGGAGCGTAAGGAGATCAGCGAGGTCCGGGCCGGCGATATCGCCGCGGCCATTGGTCTCAAGGACATTACGACCGGCGAGACGATCTGCGACAACGCCCATCGCGTGACGCTCGAGCGTATGGAATTCCCTGATCCGGTGATCTCGGTGGCGGTAGAGCCCAAGACCAAGAGCGACCAGGAGAAAATGGGGATTGCGCTGGGTAAGCTGGCGCAGGAAGACCCGTCGTTCCAGGTGCGTACCGACGACGAGTCCGGCCAGACCATTATCTCGGGTATGGGCGAATTGCATCTCGAGATCATCGTTGACCGCCTCAAGCGCGAGTTCAAGGTGGAGGCGAAGGTCGGCGAGCCGCAGGTAGCCTACCGCGAGGCGATTCGCAAGCCGATCGAGGTCGAAGGCAAATTCGTTCGCCAGTCCGGTGGTCGTGGTCAGTACGGTCACGTCTGGATTCGGATGAAGCCGCGCGATCGGGGTGAGGGTTACGAGTTCCGCAACAAGATCGTTGGCGGCGTCGTTCCCAAGGAGTACATCCCTTCGGTGGATAAGGGTATCCAGGAGCAGATGGAAAACGGCGTCCTCGCCGGGTTCCCGGTGGTCGATCTCGAGGTCGAGCTGTTCGATGGCTCCTATCACGATGTCGACTCGTCCGAGATGGCGTTCAAGATCGCCGGCTCGATGGCCTTCAAGGATGGCTTCATGAAGGGTGATCCGGTGCTGCTGGAGCCGATGATGAAGGTCGAGGTGACGACACCGGAGGACTTCATGGGTGATGTCATGGGCGACGTAACGCGTCGGCGAGGCACGCTGCAGGGTATGGAAGACGGTCCGGGCGGCAAGATTATCCGCGCTGCGGTGCCGCTCAAGGAGATGTTCGGTTATGCTACCGATCTCCGTTCGGCGACGCAGGGCCGGGCCGCTTACTCGATGGAGTTCGATGGCTATGCCGAAGCGCCCAACAGCATCGCGGAAGAAGTGATTAAAAAGGCCGGCTGAGCAGTGTGCTGGGTCGGAAGTGGATTATTTGATTTTGACGGGTAAGAGGTGAACCGTGGCCAAGGCGAAATTTGAGCGCAACAAGCCGCACGTAAACGTTGGCACGATTGGTCATGTTGACCATGGCAAGACGACGTTGACGGCGGCGAT
>NZ_SHLI01000001.1:2027500-2060525 GCF_004217415.1 Spiribacter vilamensis | reverse complement strand
TGCGTCTCGTACTCGACATGCGCGGTGGCAATGGTAATACCACGCTCGCGCTCCTCGGGGGCGTTGTCGATCTGGGCAAAGTCCTGGGCAACTCCCCCGTACTCGGCCGCCAGTACCTTCGTCATCGCCGCCGTCAACGTCGTCTTGCCATGGTCAACATGACCAATCGTGCCAACGTTTACGTGCGGCTTGTTGCGCTCAAATTTCGCCTTGGCCACCGTGGATACCCCCTGAAAAGTTCACTGAATCTGGAGCCCATGCGCGGATTTGAACCGCGGACCTCTCCCTTACCAAGGGAGTGCTCTACCTCTGAGCTACATGGGCGCGCTGCACTGGAGCGGGTGATGGGAATCGAACCCACATCATCAGCTTGGAAGGCTGAGGTTCTACCGTTGAACTACACCCGCATGCCCGAGCCCGCGATTATCGCAGGCCGAGCGTCGGGCGGCGTCTCTGCGGCCCGGCGCTGCATTCTGTCTGGTGGAGGGAGGAGGATTCGAACCCCCGAAGGCTGTGCCAGCAGATTTACAGTCTGCCCCCGTTGACCGCTTGGGTATCCCTCCGAATAAGCCCGAAACGATGCTGGATCGGCCTGATGATGTCAAGCCCGGTCCGGGCTGCGAATCAACCCGGCCGCGCCGCGTTTGCCATCACGCTGAGCGAACTCGCGAGCATGGCGAGCGCGGCAGCTGAAGGCGGGATCACCCCCGCCACCGCGAGCGGAATAGCCAGGCCGTTGTAGACCAGCGCCAGGCCCAGGTTCTGTCGCATCCGCCCGCGTGCGGAACGAGCCAGCGCCAGCGCACTGGCAAGGGCGGGCAACCCGCCCCGGGCCACGACCAGCCCGGCGCTGCTCGTCGCTGCGTGGCTGGCGCCATCAATGGCAACCCCGACATCCGCCGCCGCCATCGCGACACTGTCATTGATGCCATCACCGATGAACGCGGTGGGTGCTTCGGCCTGCGCAGCCAGGACACGATCGGCTTTTTCCTCGGGACGACAGCCTGCGACCACGGCATCGCCGGCCAGCCCCACGTCAGCCGCCACCCGGTGGGCGGGTTCAGGGCCATCGCCGGTCACCATGGCAACCCTGAACCCTCGCGCCCGCAGCGAACGCACGGTCTCGGCCGCCGCCGGGCGCAGCGGATCGCCCAGCGCAAAGCGCCCCAGCCACTCGCCGTTGCGCGTGACATGAATGAGCGTTGCTGCGCGCGACCTGTCGCTGTGCTCCGTCGCCCGCGCAGGCAGATCAACGCCGGCCTCGGTGAGCCAGCGCCGTGAGCCCACCCGGACTTCGTCACCATCGGGCAGGGTTATCGTCACGCCACGCCCCTCGCGACGACGGTGGATGCCACTGTCCGGCCCCTGGGCGGGATCCTGCAACGCACGCGCAACCGGATGATCAATCCCAGCCTCGGCCTGCGCCGCCAGCGCCTGGAGCTCGGCTTCATCCACGCCATCGGCGGTGACGGTTTCAACCACCGACGGCTCACCCCGGGTCAATGTGCCGGTCTTGTCGATCAACAGATGTCGCAATTGCCCGGCCTGCTCCATGGTTGCCGGGCTGCGGAACAGCACGCCCCGCCCCATGGCGCGTTCGGCAAAGCTGAGGAAGGTCACCGGCACGGCGATACTGAGGGCACAGGGACAGGCAATCACTACTACTGACAGGGCGCGGAGCAGCGATTCCTCAAAACCGAGCCCGAATGCCGTCCCGGTAACCGCAACGCCCGCCGCGAGCGCGAGCGCCCCGGGCACCAGCACCCGTGCCAGTCCATCGGCCAGCCGGGTGATCTCACTGCGATTACCTTGCATCTCGACCATGCGGCCGAGGATGCGATCGATGCGGCGATCACCCACGGCGGCGGTCACAACGACCGTCACCGGGGCATCCAGATTGATGGTGCCGGCGTGCAAAGTGCCACCCGGCGCGATACTCACCGGCGTCGATTCCCCGGTAAGCAGGCTGGCGTCGACGCGCGTCGCGCCCTCAACCAGCTCCCCGTCGAGCGGCACCCGCGCGCCGGCCGCCACCTGTACGCGATCACCCACGGCGATGGACGCCGCATCTACCGGCCCGTTACCCGATACCGGGAAGGCCCGCTCGGGCACCTCGCGCTCCAGCGCACCAATGGCGGTGGCAGCGCGCCGCACCGTCCGCATTTCCACCATCCGGCCAATGGATAGCAGCACGATGAGCATCACCATGGTATCGGCGTAGACGTGGGCACCACCCTGGATCAATTCAGTGACGGACAGCACCCCGGCGCCGATCACCCCGATACTGACCAGCGCATCCATCCCCGGAATGCCCGCGCGCAGAGTTCGCCAGCCAGCAAGGAAAAACGGTGCAGCAGAGAACCCCACCACGGGCGTTACCAGCCCCATGGCGATGATCGACAGCGTATGTCCCACCGGCGTATTCCCGAGTGCCGTCGGCTCGACGTAGCGCATGATGGCGAGCACCATCACCCACATCCCGAAGAAGGCGGCCACGGCCAACCGCAGTCCTAACCGACCGAGCTCGCCATCGATGGCGGCAACGGTCTCCTCGGGCGCCCGTGGCGGACCAATGGCGTAGCCCAGCCGTTCAACCGCGTGCAGCAGTCCCGGCAGATCGATCCGATCCGGATCCCAGTCCACCAGGGCCGAGCCGGTAGCGAAACTCACCCGTGCCCGGGTGACGCCCGGCACGCGGGCGACCACTCGTTCGGTGGCCGCGGCGCAACTCGGGCACCACATCCCCTCGATGGAGAAAAGGCCGCGGCCGGCGGGCGCCAGCTCGGCCATCTCGTCCCGTGACAGCGACGCGGTAGCGGCACTCATCGGTAGGCGCTATCGGCTCGCCTGGTCCGCGTGGCGCGGCGCTCCCGCCGAAGGCGGCTGCTCGGTGGGCTCGCCCGGGACACCATCACCCAGCAGATTGCCACGCACCACATCGCCGTAGAAATTGGGCGATTGCTCGTGGAACTGCTCATCGGTCTCGGTGAGGGTCAGCCCGTCGCGGAACTGGCGGGGATCAGCCGGCCGCTCCCAGCTATTGATATAGGCGGCCACATCCCAGGCCTGCTGATCCGTAAGGGATCCGCCCTGCCCCAGCGGCATGTTGTTCTTGATAAAGCCCGCCGCGGTGTTGACGCGATGCATCCCGGCCCCCCAGTTGAAGGAGTCCTCACCCCAGAGCGCCGGAAAGATCCAGCGGCCATTCGGGTCCTGGCGCCCGGCACCATCGGTGCCATGACAGACCGCGCAGTTATTCTCGAATACCGTCTCACCCCGGCTGATGCTGTAACCCTGTTCCGGCTCGGGCGGGACCGGGTAACCACGACCGGGCAGATTGCCCTCCAGCGGCGCGCCTTCCGCCATGTAATAGAAGAAGCTCTGCAGATCCTTGTAGATATCACCATCCCGCGGCGGCGGATTGCCACTGGGCGAACCCTGGGCGTTCATCGAATAGGTGAAACAACCATGGATGCGATCCTCCATGGTGTTGATGATCTTGTTCTTGCCACGGAACGCCGGATACTCCGCTGCTGCAGCCCACATCGGTGCCGCCTTGGGCACGGTGCCTGCACCGAGATGGCAGTTGGCGCAATTCAATCCGTTGCCGACATGCTGCGAGGCGTTGGTCTGGGTGTTGGTGAACACCTCGTAGCCACGACGAACCGAGTCACCAAATTCGTTATCCGGGGCATCGGCCACGTCGTTGGGGATGAAGTAGCCCTCCCCGCTAACCGGCAGAGCGGGCGGATTGGCCTCGGGATCGTCGGTATACGCCTCGCGCTCGGCGAGCCACTCGGCCCGTCGCTCGGCCGCCGCCTCGGCCAGCTCACGGCCCTCGTCGGGCTCGCGGTCGGGGGACTGGGCGATCGGCTCATAGATGCCGCTGGCATAAATACCTGCCCCCAGGGCCACCAGTCCGGCCGCCAGCGCAACAGCAATCGCCGCGCGACGGAGTGTCGTCCGGCCCGGATCCTTGCCGGATTGATTTTTTTCGTCCTGCTTACTCATTGGAAGATTCCTCCGCGGGCGGCGCCGGCAGTGTCGCAAGATAGTCGGCCACGGCCCGCTTGTCGGCATCGGACAGGGCGTGCGCAATCCCCTGCATCAGCATCAGGGGTGAGTTCTTGCGGCGACCATCGGTCCATGCGGCCAGCTGACCGTAGGTATAGGCAGGCTGCTGCGCAGCGAGGCTGGGGAAGGCCTGCTCGACACCCCAGGCCGATGAGCCGTGGCAGCTGTAGCAGGCGGGCACTTCGATATCCCAGTCACCGTGATTGGCCAGCTCGCGGCCGCGATCGAGATCGCCATTGAGCTCCGCCCGGGCGGCACTCGGGGCCTCCATCTCGGCGTAGTAGCGTGCCAACCCGAGCATTTCCTTCTGCGTCAGCTTGTCCGCGACGTACTGCATATTGTGGTTGATACGCACGCCCTCGGCGTAGGCGTTGAGCTGCTTGGCAATA
This sequence comes from Spiribacter vilamensis, assembly GCF_004217415.1. Taxonomy (NCBI): domain Bacteria; kingdom Pseudomonadati; phylum Pseudomonadota; class Gammaproteobacteria; order Chromatiales; family Ectothiorhodospiraceae; genus Spiribacter; species Spiribacter vilamensis. Next base: position 2,056,062 of record NZ_SHLI01000001.1, on the reverse strand, counting down.
TAGCCGCTGGAGAGCCCCGCCAGTCGGGGGATGTTGCCGTTGCCCTCCCCCTTGGCGCCATGGCAGCTCGCGCACGACCAGACGTCACCCTGTCCCTCGCGGGCGAGAGTGGCGTACTCGGCCGGATCCACCTCGGCCGCTTCGGCGGCGTAGATCTCGGCGGCATAGCTCTCGTCGGGCAGATCCTCATCGACGGTCTGCGCCCACACCGGCAAGGCCAGCGCTAGCACCAGGACTGATCCAATCCATCCGCTCGTATATCTCATGCTCACTGTGATGCCTCCGTTGCCGCCACGCGCGTCAACTGCGCGGATATCCCCGTGACCGACTCGAGCTCGGAGCCTCCGCCCCACGGGCCTCGATCGGCCGGGAACCGGCCGCGCTGCTCGTTCACCAGCGCGGGCGTGACCGTTCCGGCGCTGTTACCCCACTGCTGGCGGATGTAGCTGACCACCGCCGCGATCTCACGATCACTCAGTGTTTCGCCAAACCGGGGCATGCGACCGTCATACACCTCCCCGGCCACGGCGATCGCACCACCGATGCCATGCAGCAGGATCTGTACCGGGGCCTCGGCAGCGCCGGTCACGTACCGTGACCCCGCCAGCGGCGGTACCGCGCCATCAATGCCGGAGCCATTCGCCTGGTGACAGGTCACGCAGTTGGACTCGAAGATCGACGCACCGGTAGTCATGAGCGCGCCCTGCCCGGCGCTGTCGCCGGCCGTCTCGGCCATCGACGCTTCCTCTCGGCCGGCTGTCTCGGTCGAGGATCCCGAACCGGACAAGAGCGTGTAGACGCCCCAGGCCATCAATGCCACCGCAACTGCCAGCACAAACACCGGAATCGGCCGGTTGACCTCGTAGGGTTCAAACCGGCTTTCCTCGAGCTGGCTGCGCTGGGGCTCAGGCCGTGAATTCTCCTGATCACTCATCAGCGTGCCTCCTGACCGTCATAGCCGAGATCGCGCAGCTCCCTGTTAGCAGCCGGATAAGTGCGATCAAGCGAAAGCAGATAAGCCGTCAGATCGAGGGCACTTTGTCGTGCCACGACTTTAGCGCCGTCCGCCGGCGCATACTCCGACGGGACCGGGACAACGACATCGTCGTCGGCCGGATTCTGCTTGACCTCGAACAGGTAAGGAAAGGCAGGCATGATGCTGCTCTCCTCGATGGCTCGAGGCTGGTAGAGATGCGTCAGATGCCAGCCCTGGCTGGGCATCCGATGGCCGACGTTCATCAGGTCGGGCCCTGTGCGCATGGTCCCCAGCACGTGCGGATCGTCATAGACATAGTCCGCCGGCGTGGTCGGACGCCCCCAGCCACGCTGCAGATCGGGCGCCTGGTCCGAACTGCGCGGTTGCTGGGAGTGGCAGTAATAGCAGCCAAGGTCAACGTAATGCTGCCGACCCCGCTCCTCGGAGGCCGTGTAGGGCTCAAGCCCCTCGGCCGGCTCGATCGTGCGGATTTGTGCAGCAGGAAGAATCACCAGCAGTAGCGTGGCGAACGCCAGGATGGCAAAGGCCAGCACGGAGAGTGGCAGAACTTTATTCATCAGGTAACTCCTCGGCTAACGCCCGCAGCTGGCACCGCGGTGTCCGCGGTATCGGTCGACCGACGCGCAGCAAACACCAGTGACAGCAGATTAACCGCGAACAGGATATGGCCGAGCGTCATTAGCGTGCCACCCACTGAACGTCCCTGCAGGTAGGGCAGGGTCACCTGCATCGACTCCAGCCAGTCGCGGCTGGCATCCAGCATGGCAAGCCCCTGCAGCCAGCCCCCGATGGTGAGCGAGAAGAAGTAGACACCAAAGCCGATGGCCACCAGCCAGAAATGCAGCCCGATCAACCGCGGGAAAGGCCAGAGCCGGCCGGTCAGAATCGGCATCAGGTAATAGACCGTGCCGAACAGGACCAGCGAGACGAAGGCATAGGCACCCAGGTGGGCGTGAGCCACCGTGTAGTGCGTGAAGTGCGTGACGGTATTCACCGCCCGCACCGCCTCCATCGAGCCCTGGAAGGACGCGAGGGTATACATCACTGCTCCGAAGGCGACGAACCGCAGTGGCAGGGACTGCTTGAACGCCCAGAGGTTTCTACCCCAGAGCACGTGCTGATTGATCGCCACGGCAATTACCGGGATGAACATCATCACCGATTGGACCACCGACAGCGTTACCACCCAGGTAGGCACCGGCCCGCCGATCAGGTGATGCATCCCGACCTGGCTGTAAAACAGCGCCAGCGCCCAGAAACCGAGTAGCGAGAGGCGATACGAGTAGATCGGCTTGCCAATGATCTTGGGCAAGACGTAGTAGGCGGCACCAACGCCGATGGGTGTCAGCCACAGACCCAGAACATTGTGCGCGAACCACCAGTTGACCGTGCCCCCCTGAACGCCGGTGTGGATCGGCAGATTGCCGATCACGAACAGCACCGGAAACCAGACCAGCGCCCCGAGGTAATACCAGGCCGTTACATAGATATGGTGGACATTACGATTGATCGCAGTGAGCACCAGCGGCAGAGCGAAACAGGCACCCCCGGCGGCGAGCAGGATGTCGACCTGCCAGGGGATCTCGAGCCACTCCATGCCGTCGGTCCAGCCGGTGGCGATGGCGTAGACGCCCGTCGCAACGCCGATATTCCACAACACCAGACCGCTCCACGCCAGGTTCACGCCGCGCAGGTCGGTCTTGAACAGTCGTGGCACCAGGAACATGGCAACGCCAATACCCGCCAGTGACAGCCAGCCGTAGATGACCGAGTTGAGATGCATGGTGCGCATGCGACCAAAGGTCAGTGGTGCCGATCCGTTCAGCCAGTCCGGCAGATGGAGCTTGAGCGAGGCGATGACGCCAAAGATCGAGCCCAGCACCAGCCAGAAAGTACCAAACCCGATCAGGGCAAATATCAGTTTACGATGCCGGGTATCCGTGCCCTCGCCGGGCTCGGCGTCATCCTGGAACCCGAAACTGGTGGGATCATCAGGCGAGTGGTCACTCCCTTCCGCCCCCGGGAAGATAATCTCGGCGTCCGCCTGATTGACGCGGAACTGCCTGGACGCCACCGCCCAGATCAGGAATGCAAGGCCAACGAGCGACACCACGAACGATAGTGCCATCATGGTGCCAATAGTGAGCGACATACCCCCTCCCTAATACGCTCAACTTTGAAACGTTAACAAGGTATCACTCCCATGGAACCGAGATAAGACCCATGCGAGCATTACTAGAACGTCATCAGTCCTGGATCTACCTGGTGTTCATTCTCGCCGGTGTGGGTGTCGGGCTGCTTCGGCCGGATTCCACGGCCGCCTTCGATCGGTTGCTATGGCCTCTTCTCGGGGTCCTGCTGTATGTCACGTTCACCCAGGTGCCGTTGACGCACGTCCGAGAGGGGATGCGGGACTGGCGGTTCCTGTCGGCCCTTATGGTCGGGAATTTTGTGGTCATCCCACTGGGATTGGCCGTCCTGGTCGCCTGGCTACCCCTATCTCCGACTGTCATGGTCGGGGTGCTGCTGGTTTTACTTGCACCCTGCACTGACTGGTTCATCAGTTTTACCCACCTGGGCAAGGGAGATGCTGGCCGCGCCATCGCTGCCGCGCCTTTACTCCTGTTTGCGCAACTGATCATGCTGCCAGTGTACCTGTGGTTTTTTCTTGGTCATGACTGGCTCGAAGCTGCCCTCAGCACGCATCTGCTCGTCGCCTTTGTGGCGCTGATCCTGACCCCCCTGTTCTTTGCCTGGCTGACCGAGCGGTTCGCCGAGAACCAACCTCGTATGCAGTCGTTAGTCTGCGGGATGGGTGCGCTGCCAGTGCCGCTGCTGGCTGTGGTTGTGTTCGTCATCGCGGCATCACAGGTGAATGAGGTAGCGGGCCTGCCCGACGTCTTGTGGCCAGTGCTGCCGATATTCGTCGGCTATCTGGTGGTGGCAGCGGTGCTCGGCAGGTTTATGGGGCACTTGTTCCGTCTCGATGCGCCGGGCGCGAGGACATTGGTGTTCAGTTTCGGCACCCGAAATTCTTTCGTGGTGCTGCCGATTGCGCTGGCACTGCCCGAGCCGTGGCAGGCCGCCGTTGTCGTTATCGTGTTCCAGTCGCTGGTCGAATTGTTCGGAATGGTGGCCTATCTCTCCCTGGTGCCGCGCTGGTTGATAGCTGCAGGCAGTGGACCTGTCGGGCACGTCCCCTGATCAACACGCCTCGCGTTCCGACTGAGCCGGTTGTGCGTGGATCTCTCTGTGCTCCACTGGTGGTAATTCACGGGTCCCCCAAGATTGTCACCGTCCCACTTCTACCGGCATCCATTTCGAGATTCCTGGTCGGGCTCGGTCAGCCGGAGCGGTGGCCAGGGTATCGATGGAAATCAGGCGACTGCCGCCTTCACCAGTGTCGGAATCCTTTACATTGACCTGACTGACTCGAGAAGACCTGGTTCCTTGTATTTCCAACGCCATGAAATATAACGCTTTTCCGCCATTTCAAGAACATGGCCTGGTTTTTGCATTACTTAAGATCAGGCGAACAACGGTGGGCGCCCGGCGCACCTTAAGCGGGAATGATCGGCACCACCATCAATTTAAAACAAGGACATAAAGTAATGAGCAGATACATGCGTCCGATCATGATCAGTGCGACAGCAATGTTCTTCGGCCTGGGGTTGGTAGGCAGCGTAACGGCTGCCCCGGTCTACTGTGACGAAGAGGACTCGTCCAAGAACTACATGTCGATTGACGACACGCAGGTGGACCTTTGCCTTGCGGCAGGCTTCGAGGCGGGGGCGGGATTCGGATCGAACAATGATCCTTTCATTGGTTCTTCAAGCGATGACGGATACCAATATCTAGGGAAAGATGAGGATGAAAACAGCACTAGTTCTGCTACAGACAATGATTTCAATGTGAACTATACCCAATCAGGGGACTGGAGATTCGACTCCGAATTCTGGGATCAGTACGACGACGGTGCACTCGGGTTCAAGTTCGGAACAGGGCAGCAGGCCGACAACTGGTTCGTCTATTCGCTTCAGAGCGACGTAAGCTCCGGAGACTGGGAATTCTTTAAGACGTCGTCGTCGAATGGCGGTGATGGACTTTCTCACGTCGCGCTGCTTGGCAAATCGCCGGTTGCCGTTCCCGCGCCCGGTACGCTGGCGCTCGCAGCCTTTGGCCTGGTCGCTATGATGTTCGGAGGGGTGCGTCGTCGACACAACAGAAGCTGTGAAGATGCTTGAGTGTGACTTGTTTCACTGACTTCAGGCTTCAGGGATGAACCAGTCGCCGAACCGGAATGCGGGTTGTCATGATCCGCATCCAGAACTTTGCCCCTCGGTCTGCTCGATCCACAGGCCGAGGGCTTTTTTGTGGCCTCGCGGGTGACGCCGATGGCGGGGAATTAGCTCGAATCCACCCAGCACCATCGCAGCCCATCTCGTCGGTTCCGCACAGCGACGTTAATATGTTGATCATTCGGGGATCCCGGGAGCGCTCCAACTGATGGCATTGCGCAACGCGATACTGCTGCGAGGCATGCTGCTGGGAACGCTGTGGCTGGTGTTATCCGGGTTTGCCCCGTCCGGCCTGGTCATCGGGCTGCCCGCAGTCGCCGCGGCCATCGGCCTTAGCGTGAGACTGCTGCCGCCGGCGACGGGGCGACGCCCCTGGTGGGCGCTTCCGCTGATTCCGGGGTTTATCTGGCGATCACTGCTGGGCGGCCTGGATGTCGCCCGACGAGCCCTGGATCCACGGATGCCGCTGTCTCCCGGCTGGCGGACGCTGCCACGCGGCCTGCCCGCCGGAGGGAGCTTTCTGATCGGCACGCAGTACAGCCTGATGCCGGGCACACTGGTCGCAGGCACCCGGCAGGGCCAGTATCTGGTGCATCTGCTGGATGATCGTCAGGCACTGGAGCCGCCACTGCGCCGGGATGAGGCCCGACTGGAGCGTGCCCTGTCGCCGGATCGGTCATGACTGCCTGGTATCTGATCATTGCCACTGGGCTGCTGGCGACCATCGCCGTGGCGCTCTGGCGCATCGCGCGGGGACCCTCACGGGCGGATCGGATGATGTCCGTGCAGCTCATTGGCACCGGCGGCATTGCCACTGTTCTGTTACTCACGGTGGCAGAAGACGACTGGGCAATGCTGGACGTCGCCATCGTGCTAGCGCTGCTGGCGGCGCTGTCGATCATCGCCTTTGCCAAAACCGGCCAGCGGGCGGGCACTGGCGACCCGGAGGCAGAGGGTGATGACACTGATTGACGGCCTGACCATGCTTCTGACCGCCCTGGGGCTTGGCTTTTTCGCCGCGGGCAGCCTCGGCCTGATCCGATTCCCCGACACTCCCAGCCGGCTGCACGCCTTGACCAAGGCCGACAACCTTGGTCTGGGACTTGTAGCCCTGGGCGTGGCGTTACAGGCGCCGGGACTGGCGGCGATCCTCAAACTGATCCTGATCTGGGCGCTGGCGCTCTTTTCCGCCGGAGTCGCCGCGCAGCTAATCGGTCGGGTAGCGGCGGGGCGCCGGTGAGCGTCGTCTTCAATACCTTGTTGTCCGTCATCATCGTGGCGGTGGCCGCCGCGGTGGTGCTGGGGCGCCAGGCCTTCATGGCGGTGGTGTTCTTCATCGCCTACGGGCTGCTGGTTGCGCTGGCCTGGCTGCGTCTCGAGGCGACCAACGTGGCGCTCGCCGAGGCCGCGATTGGCGCCGGGCTCACCGGCATCCTTCTACTAATGAGCTGGACCCGACTACGAGCGCTGCAGGCGCCCGCACCGCCCCGGCCGACCCGGCTGATCCGAATGCTGGCGGGACTCGGCGCGGTGGCGGTAACCCTGGGACTACTGGCGGCATTAATCCGGCTGCCGGCGCATCCCGGCCTGCAGAACGCCGTGGCGGAGCGCCTGCCGCTGACCGGCACAGAGAACCCGGTGACTGCGGTCCTGCTCAATTTCCGCGGCTGGGACACCCTGCTGGAAACCCTGGTGTTGCTGGCCGCGCTGCTGGGCGTGTGGACAGTGACTCGCGATGAGGACTGGCCCGGCCCGGCAGGCCGCCGCCATCGGGTACTGCCTGACGGCGTGCTCGCCCAGTTCGGACGGGTACTGCCGCCGGTGGCCCTTGTGATCGGAGCCTACCTCATCTGGGCAGGCGGTCATCAGCCAGGAGGCGCCTTTCAAGGGGGGACGGTGCTGGCCGCGGCCTGGGTCGTCGCGGTGATGACCGGGCATCTACCCGCTCCGCGCGTCGATGACCGCTGGATGCGGGCCGCGGTGCTGAGCGGGCCCGCATTTTTCCTCGGGGTCGGCGTGACTGGTCTCAGCATGGGCACGTTTCTATGGATCCCGCCGGTGATCGCTACGCCGCTACTGATGGCTATCGAGATCACCCTGGCGGTGGCCATTGCCGCCACCCTCTCGATGCTGGTTTTCGGCGCGCCGGAGCGGGAGGAGACGCCATGACGCCGGTGGAATGGCTACCTTTTGCCATCTGTGCAACGGCCCTTATTGGATTGGGCCTCTACGGACTGATCACCCAACCATTGCTGCTGCGCCGAATCATCGCCTTCAACATGATCGGTTCGGGTATTTTCCTGCTGTTCGGAGCCCTGTCCGCCAGTGAAACCGCCGGCACCGACCCGGTCCCGCAGGCCATGATCATCACCGGGATCGTGGTCGCGCTCTCCGCCACGGCGCTGGCACTGGGCCTGGCGGTGGCCCATGCACGGGAGGGCGGCCGCGACCCATGAGGTTACCCGTCACCGTCCTGGTGCTCACCCTGACGCTGCCGCTGCTCGGTGCCATCGTCTCCGTGGCGGCACCCCGGCGGGCGGAGGTGCTGGTGCGGACGGCCACCCTCATCATGGTGGGCCTGGCGGTGGCCCTGACGGCTCATGTGGCGCTCTCCGGGCCGGTGGTCATTGCCATCGGTCAATGGATGCCGCCCCTGGGTATTGAGCTCATGGCCGATGGCCCGGCCGTACTCTTCCTGCTGGTCAACGCGCTGGTGATGGCCGCAGTAATGCTTTTCTCCCTGAAACCTCACGGGCAGATCGGCTCGGACAACCGCCTAGTTTACACCTTCCGGCCACTGCTATTGCTCCTCTGGGGTGCGTTGAATGCCATCTTCGTCTCCCGGGACCTGTTCAACCTGTATGTGGGCCTGGAGCTCGCCAGCCTGGCGGCGGTGGCGCTGGTGGGCATTGAGAGAAAGCGCGATAGTCTGAACGCGGCACTGCGCTACCTGCTGTTCGCTCTCACCGGCTCACTGTTCTATCTACTCGGTGTTGTGCTGATCTATGCCGCTCACGGGACCCTGGATATCGGCCTGCTGACGGGCCAGCTCGGCACCTACCCCACTGATGCGCTGGCGATCGGCGCAATGACTGTGGGCCTCGCCGCCAAGGCCGCGCTGTTTCCATTCCACGTCTGGCTACCACCGGCCCATGCCGGCGCGCCGGCACCCGCCAGCGCGGTGTTATCGGCGCTGGTCCCGAAAACGTCGTTCTACATTACCCTGCGGCTATGGTTCGAGGCCGCACCGGGAGCAGCCGGCGAGATCGCCGTGAACGTCATCGGCAGCCTGGGTGCCCTGGCTGTTATTTACGGATCGGTCATGGCCCTACGCCAGCCCCGGCTCAAACTGTTGATCGCCTATTCCACCGTGGCCCAGATCGGCTATTTGTTCATCATCTTCCCCCTGGCCCTGGGGGCGGCGGCTGAAGCTAGCGAGAGCGTGGCGGACGCCGCCTGGAACGGCACCCTGTTCCAGGCCCTCTCCCATGCTCTCGCCAAGGCCGCCATGTTTTTATGCGCCGGGCTGATTCTCGAGGCCGCCGGTCATGATCGGATCGACCGGCTGGCCGGACTGGTTCAGGTCCTTCCCATGACGCTCTTCGCCTTTGGGCTCGCCGCAATCACCCTGATGGGCCTGCCTCCGAGCGGTGGATTCATGGCCAAGTACCTGCTGGTGAGCGCCTCGCTGGAGGGCGGTGTGCCGGTCTGGGGACTGGTGGTGCTGTCAGGCGGGCTGCTGACAACGGCCTATCTGTACCGTCCCATGGCGGCGGCGTTTCGTCGCTCCGACCCGGCGTCGGCCGCGGTGTTCCAGCCGGTGGAACGCTGGCGGCAGGCGCTCCCGCTGGGGCTGGCCATCGCCTCACTCGCCCTGGGCATCCTCCCCGGGGCCCCGTATGGCCTGATGGGTGGAATGCCATGAGCGAATGGCTGCCCCCGCTCATGTTGGCCACCTCACTGGCGCCCGCCATCGCCACGTTTTTTCTGAGTCAGGACAACCACGGCTGGCGCAACCGACTCAACCTCGGCGGTGCCTTGCTAAAGGTCGGACTGGTGGTGTTCATGCTGGTGGAAGTCGCCGGCGGCACCCTGCACGAAACCCGGTTCGATCTGGTGCCCGGGGTCTCCCTGCTTTTGCGGGTGGACGCCCTGTCGCTGCTGTTCCTCACGCTCTCGGCATTTCTATGGCTGCTCACCACGGTCTATGCCATCGCATACTTCGACCGCAAGCCCGACCTCTCACGGTTCTTCGGCTTCTTCAGCCTGTGCGTATTTGCCACCACTGGCATCGCGCTGTCGGGCTCACTGCTGACCTTTTTCTTCTTCTACGAATTACTCACCCTCAGCACCTGGCCGCTGGTGGTGCACAAGCAGAACGCCGCCTCGATGCGGGCGGGGCTGTCCTACCTGCTGTACTCGCTGCCGGCCAGTGTGGCGCTGCTGCTCGCCATTCTCTGGCTGGAGTCGTGGACCGGGCCAGTAGAATTCGCCGGCCCCACCGATTTCGCCAGCATGGATGCCGCAACCCAGCGCTGGCTGTTTGTGCTGTTTGCGGCGGGCCTTGGGGTGAAGGCCGCCATAGTGCCCCTCCATGGATGGCTACCGGCAGCGATGGCGGCACCGGCCCCGGTGAGTGCCTTACTGCATGCGGTGGCCGTGGTGAAGGCTGGCGCCTTCGGGTTTGTGCGGCTCATTCACGACGTCTTCGGGATCGAGCGGGTGACCGAACTGGGGCTGGGTCTAGCCCTGGCAGTGCTTGCCTCGGTCACTATCCTGTATGGCTCAATCCAGGCCCTGCGCCAGTCAGGCATTAAACGCCGGCTGGCTTATTCCACCGTTAGCCAGGTGTCCTACATCATCCTGGGCACGGCGCTGGCGAGCCCGCTGGGCCTCATCGGCGGCCTCGCTCATCTCGTCCATCAGGGCCTGATGAAGATTACCTTGTTTTTCTGTGCGGGCATCTATGACGAACGCGCCGGTATTCACGAAATCGCTGATCTGAACGGCGTCGGCGCACGTATGCCGTGGACCTCGGTGTGTTTTTCTCTGGGCGCGCTGGGCATGATCGGTCTGCCCCCCATGGCCGGCTTTGTCACCAAGATCTACCTGGGACTGGGGGCCATGGAGTCGGGTACACCCTGGGTGCTGGCGGTGCTGGCCGGCTCCACGCTCCTGAACGCCGCGTACTTTCTGCCGCTGCTCTACCGCATCTGGTTCGCCGAGCCATCGGATGGCGACCGACCGGGCGAGCGCCCGCTGGGCATTGTCGTCCCGGCGGTGATCAGCGGGCTAGGCGCCATCGCCGCGGGGCTGCTGGCCGGTGCCGATTTCAGTCCCCTGGGCTGGGCCACACTGATCGTCGAGAGGCATTACCTGCCATGAGCATTTTGCTGGAAGGCCCCGTCCTACCCTTTGTGGCCCTGGCCTGGCCGCTGCTGCTGGGCGGGCTAATGGCGCTACCGCCGGTTCGGGACCGCGCGTTGATGCTGCTCCCCCTGGCGCCCCTGCCGGCCCTGGCACTCGCGCTGATGCCGCTCTCCGATCAGCCTACCGAGGTACCAGGCCTGTTGCTGGGCGTTCGGCTGGAGACCGAGCCGCTCGGTATGGGGCTGCTGGGCATGACCGCTGCCCTATGGCTCGCGGCCGGCCTTTATGCGCTGGCGCACATGAAGGCGCCCCGCAAACCCGCGATCTTCAGCGGGTTCTGGTGTCTCACCCTCGCCGGCAACCTGGGGGTGTACCTGGCCGCGGACGCGGTCACTTTTTATGTCGCCTTCGCCGCGGTGTCACTGGCGTCGTATTTCCTGGTAGTGCATAGCCGAACCGCTGAGGCCCTGCGGGCCTCGAGTGTGTACATCATCATGGCGGTGATCGGCGAGGCTATGCTGCTTACGGGCTTTATTCTCATGATGGCCCAGGCGGAGACCTTTTTGATCGCGGACATGCGCGACGGGCTCATGGATCCGGGCATGGGTAACGGGCAGAGCCATGTCACTGTGGCCATGCTGGTGATCGGGTTCGGCATCAAGACCGGGCTCATGCCACTGCATGTGTGGCTGCCGTTGGCGCACCCGGCAGCCCCCGTCGCCGCCTCGGCGGTGCTCTCCGGCGCCATTGTCAACGCGGGGCTCATCGGCCTGATTCGGTTCCTGCCGGAGGGTGGCACTATAGCCGCTGCGCTGCTGCTGGTGCTGGGGTTGATCGGCGTTTATGCGGGTGCGGTCATCGGGGTGCTGCAGCAGCGCATCAAAGCGGTGCTGGCCTACTCCACGGTCAGTCAGATGGGTCTGATCCTCGCGGTGGTGGGCGCCGGGCTGCTGGCGGCCGGCGACCCGAGTGTCGAGACGGCGGGCTATTACGGCATCCACCACGGACTAGCCAAAGGCGCACTGTTTTTAGCGGTAGGCTGGATTCCGCTGCTCCGGGGCTCCGCCCGCTGGATGGCCCTCGCCCTGGTGGCAATGCTTTGCGCCTCGGTGGCGGGTTGGCCAATGACTGGTGGCGGGCTGGCGAAGGCCGCGATCAAGCCGGTGTTCCCGTCGGCGTTGGCATGGGTGGTGACAGCGACGGGCGTCACCACGACATGCGTCCTGATGCGCTACCTGTTCTTGTTGGTCAACGCGCCCTCCAGGGATGCCGCAGGAGAGGGCACGCGCGTAATGGGCCTGACTGTGGCGACCATTGGACTCGCCGCCTTAACGGTACCCTGGGTACTCTGGAGTACCTACGATCCGCGGCCCATGGCCTATGTGATGGGGACGGACACACTACGCAACGGTGCCTGGCCCGTGGTGGCAGGTCTGGCGCTGGCGGCCCTGGCCTGGAGGCTGGACAAGGTCATTCGGGTGCGGCCCGCGGTCCCGGAGGGTGATCTGCTGGTCGCGGTGGAAGCGATGCTTCGGAGCCTTGCCTCGGGTCTCAATCCTCTCGCACATCGCGCCATCGGTCAGCGACGGCCGGCGTCGGGTTCGCCGGACACCGCCGATAAGGCGAGCCAATCAGACTGATCAGGGTCAACGAAGACGGCATACCGCTCGATCTTGCCCAGTAACAGTGGACACTCGATTGAGTCGCTATCGATGCCTCGAACACGTCAGGGCTGATGTATTTGAGGGCAGAATAGGGACGGGTCCGGTTCTTCTCGATCTCGATGGTTTCGAAAAGCCGTTGGCGGAGTGGTTCCGGATGCATTAACGGCTCTCCACCACACCATTGTCGTAGCAGTTGCTCCGGCCGCTAATGCTGGCAATCAGTCCGTGACGGCGGATTAGGCTCCGATGCTGCCAGCCGCAGTAAACACTGCCTCGATCCGTATGCATGATTACGCCGCGAGGCGCTGCGCATGCGAGATCAGCATCGATCCGGTGGCTGGTCGACCAACCAATGACCTTGCGGGTGCAAATTCGGTCTTCTCGGCGAGCTGGCGTTTGAGCCGGGCGTTTTCCTCGCGAAGCTGGCGCTCGCGGTCACCGACGAACTTCTCGTGGGCCGCTTTCGCGCGCCACTGGTAAATCTGCGTCGCATGCAGGCCGAGCTCGCTAGCTGCGGCGGCAACGCCGATACGTTCGGCGAGCGAAAAGGCCTCGGAACGATATTTCGCGCTGTAGCGGGACTGCTTGCGCTTGGACACGCCGTTGGCTGCTGTTGCCATGATCCACCCCTGGTTTACAACTTACGAAAGTGTCCGCTGCAGGTGGGAAAGATCACCTAGTTGGTCCGATGGAGTGGCGCACAAAATGCCGACTCGGTCTCTGAAAACTGTCGTGAAATTTTACAGTCCACGAGCGATTTCCTGAAAGCGTCCAAAAATACCGTCTGAAGTAGGGGAAAACAGGTACGGTGCTAATAGTGGCATCGTTTTTGCACGTACTTTGTAGCTTGCAACATCAGGAATTGGGGAATCGCTCAACCAATGGTTTCCCAGCGCTTGAACCACGTTACCAATCTGCCGGTATTAGGGGCAGCCTGTAAAACAGTCGAAGCATCAATGCAGGGATAAAAAATGAGAGAAAAACACATGCTTAAATTGGGATTAATGATTTTATTATTGTCCCCATTTTCCGGTTTGGCTTATGCTTCCATCGTGTCCTATGAATATCAGGGCGCGCCTCTTTATTTTGACGGTCAATATCCAGAATCATGCGGTTCTGAGTATTGGTGCAATCCAGAACTCATGGGGAGTACTAGCTTTTATCAATCGACGAATCAGATTTGCCCGGTGGAGAGCTCACTAATGCAACGGTAAATATTTTTTCCGACGTTAACGGCTGGTCCGCTACAACTTCTGTCGAGAGTCCTAGCGGATCGTTTTCTGCTAGCGCTGCTTGTGCATCATGGTATGACTCGTCATGCTATTTCCTACCACCCGGGGTTGCGGAATACACCACCAGTTACGTTCCGATCACGAGACCAACGGTGTATAGCGCTACTAATATCGTTTTCGATTCTAATAAGAACATTACTCACTGGAATATTGACGTGGCGGACGGCCCTCCCGATTACTACAGTGGTATCGCCGGGGATTATTTAAGCCTCGGGGATTACGGTTGGGCATCAGGTCGTAGCGGCGAATGGACCAAGGTCCCCGTTCCGGCAACAGTCTGGCTCCTTGGTCTAGGTCTGGCAGGCATAGGAGTGGCTCGCCGCATGAAGGGTGGCTAATACCAGGTGATTAGTCAGGGGTCAGGACTGCGAGATAGAGGGAATTTATGTGGAGTCTCAGGTTACCGCAGACCCGATCCCTTCCGTCGGATTTGTTTGCATTTTTCTTCGGCTACTCTCCTGCACGACGATTCACCTGCACTAAAGTGTCGCACTTCCAGGATGTTGTGAAACGCGGGTGCGTCGGCATGATTCTTGTAACATCATGGACTGAGTTGAAGCTTACGCGCCCATCGGTGATCTTTTGACAGGCCTGAACAACATCGACGAGATCCGCATTCGCCCGCACGTCGAGTGGAGAGGCTTGGATGGGGGTCAGAATCAGGTCTGCGACTCTGAGCGCTGCAGGGATCGTCCCGCTGAGACTGCCCCGGGAGTCGATGACCACGCAGTCGTAGTTTGTTCCCATTGTCCCGGCTTCTCTCGCGGGCTGCTTTGGCTGATGCAGGCCAATGCTGGACGGGTGGCTAACATCGGGTTCCTCGGATCATGACAACAAACTCTCCTGAGGATCGGCATCAATCAGGAGCACGCTTTGCCCTCGGTGTTGCAGCGAGTGACCGAGGTGCGACGCGAGGGTTGTCTTTCCTGCTCCGCCCTTCGGTGAGGTCAGGGCGATTACAGGTGTCATTAGGCGACGCTATACGAACGTCCGCGTGCTGAAGTTTCTACATCTACATAAACAGCGATGAAAAACACACTAATGTGCGCAATTACATAATCACACATGCGCTTTGCCTCCTAAGTGCAGTAGCGAATTTCAAAACGCGCTATACCTCCCGGTCGTCAAGGCGTTGGCCTTGGTCTGCACGATATAGCTCGCCCGTACTCGCGTTCAGGCGGTAGCTCATCAAGGTGCCATTCATGATGGCCTCGGCGGCCTGTTTGATCGTCTCGAAAGGCACGTTAAACCATTCACGCGGGTGGTATTGCTTGCCATTAGCATCGATGAGCGTGAATTGCGCACGGCGGGGGGCGAGGAAAGCGTGGAGGATGCGTTCTACACGGCGGAGATTCGCCCCATAGATTTCCCACTCGGCGATGAGCTCGACAGGCCCCTCTAGGTAGGTCGTCTGCCGCTCAGCGCCCTTCAGGCGGTCCTCGATCGTTCGTGCGGTCAGTCCGACTTTGTAAAGATCGCGCTGCTCTCGGATCACCGCATCTTGGCGTTTCGAGCGCAGAACGTAGATAAATCCCCTTGATTGATCCCGGTGGGTGATGCCGTTGAAGTGGTCAGCCACAATATCGGGGTCGAGGATGCGCTGGCCCCGCTCATAGCCCCGGGATTTCTGCCCGAGAAGCGCTCGCCCAAGCGAGTGCTTATAGGGTTTCATCTCGGTGCCGTTATCGAAGACCACACGGACTCGGTAGACGGACTCACCGGCCTCACGGACATCGGTATCCTCGATGGCATCGACCAGGCACATCTGCCCACGAAGGTAGAAGTAATCCCCCACCTCGATCTGCCCTTCCCGATGAAAGGGCTCCACTGTCGCCACCCTTTCTGCGACACGCTGTCGCATGCGCTCGAACAGTGGCTCAAAGAACTCGAAATCCTCGCAAGGCTGCCGTTCGGCAATCTCGTCAGGCGCTGTACGGGTCCGATCAATGCCTTCGACGTGAATCATATCGAATACATCATCAGCATCGGATTCCGTGTCGAGAAGGCCCATGAACGCCTCGTCGGCGAGCATATCGTCAAGCGATGCCGCTCCTGTTGGGGCCTTGTTCTGCGACTCATCCGCAGAGGATGACGCCGTGGCCTCAGAATTTGGGCGCTGAACTGACTCTTGGGTGCTTTCGTCTACGCGCTGGCGTAGCAACCTGTGGCGATCCGCGTCTTCCAACTCTTGCGCGAGCGTCGGATCGCGCCGCGCGCCGGTGAGGTTCAATCCCAGGGAGCGCTCCTCGGTGCCGGGCGGCGCATTGGCATTTGGCTCCCGGCCATGCTCATCAATAAAGGCGTTGATACGATCGAAAAACGCATGCCGACTGCCACGGGTGGCTCTGGACGTGTTGGCGATCTTTTCCTCATCGAGCAGCCCCGGTGGGAGTTCGTCGAGCAGATCATCGAGTGTGCGCCGTTCGCTGCTCATTGCGTCGCCCTCTTACTATGAGCTGGTGCGCTTGTTCTTGGCATAAGCTTCAGCGTACTGCTTGACCCGTGCGAGACGTTGCTCGTAGGGATCGTTTGCATCGAGCTTGGGGGGCCGGCCTTTTTCCTCGAAAAACTCTTTCAGCCGCGGGAGGAGGATGACGGCCTCTTCCTCGGTTACATCGTTACGCGGCATGGTCAGGGCGTCCTTTACCCGCGAGAGCCGCTCCGGGGTGAGGTGCTTGGAGAGAATTTCCTCACCCCGGGCGAACGGATTGATGTGCGAGATCATATCCAGGTTCACATCATTGATATTAATGAATCGCCGACCGACTTTCATGAACTTCTCCCCCGCCCGCTTGGGGTCACCGGTTTGGCCGGTCGTATCGGGATTTTCGATCTCGTAGCGAGTAACCATTTTGGCCTTGGTCTGACCTTCGGTCGCGTCGTTTGATGGTTCAGACGGCTCCGACGACGACATATTGTCTTGCTCTGCGTGCCCTCCCTCATTCGGGGGGCGCATGATCTCGGCGTCTTCTGGGAGATCTTCGCCATCTACCAGGCCACCCTCGGCCTGCGCTGCAAGCCCAATGTGTATCTCATTGGCAAGCAAATCGACCTCTTCGTCCGGGAGATCCGGCTCGCGCCGACGGAGGACGAGTTTGATGTCCTCCTCGCGCAAGAGATTTGCTTGATCAGGCTCTCCCCCAATCGACTTGACTCCGCCCGGTGTCGCCGCGATATCCGCGATGTATTCGGTAACGCCCCCTTCGAGGATGTCTGCACAACGAGTAGAGACCGGCGCATCGTTGTCCTCAATGATCCGCGTATCACTGGGAACGGACTGTTCGGGCTTGATCCGGGAGCGGGGTTTGAATTTGATGGTCGGCGCGAGAATTTGCTCCATGAGCAGTGAGGCGGTGATCGCCTTCAAAAGCGTGTTCACAGCCTTCTTACGATCATCGTCTGCGCCCTCGGGCATGGCGATGAGGTTCGTGAACTGCGCGTGCTTCTTACCCTCAACATCACGCGTTGCACGCCCGATGATCTGCACCACCTCCGTGAGTGACTGCCGATAGCCAATCGTGAGGACATGCTCACACCAGGGCCAGTCAAAGCCCTCCTTGGCCATGCCAAGCGCAATAATGATGTCCATGTCATCGCGGTCGGTGATGTTCTGGAGGTAGTGGACCGTCGCGTCGCGAGCCTCCTTTGTGTCATCAACAAGGTTGGCAACAAGCAGTGATCGTCCATCTGGCGTGGTTACCCGGTTGATATTCGCATTGCCAATGCGCTCACCGACCACGCCGATTTGATCGAGAATCCGGTCAACCTCCTCATGCTTTCCCACCGACTCGGAGGAGTTGACGTTAGGGATATGGATGATCGTTTTCTTGTGCGTATCAAGCGCATCGTCGAGGGCGCTCAGATAGTCGCCTTCATAGAAGTGATAGCCAATGCCGATGGACTTCAGATACCGATACCCGTTGAGCTGGTCGTAGTAGGTATAGGTGACAGTCTCGAACTTATCCTCTTCCTCTTTCTCAAGAATGCTGACCCCGTCGCCTCGGAAGTACGAACCTGTCATGGCGATGATGTGAGCGTTGGAACCGGCCATGACCCGGTCGATGACCTCACCTAGCTTGTTCTCCTCGTCAACAGAGACGTGGTGGAATTCATCAATACCGATCACCGTGTCCTGGAACCGGTTCATGTCGCCGATCTCCTGGACGGCGAAGCGGAAGGTCGCGTGCGTACACACGAGCGTGTGGTCATCAGAATCGAGAAAGCGCTGAAACGCTTCAATCTTGCCCTTTCCCGCATCCTCGCCGGTCCCGCAGAGATTGTTACGTCCCTCGACGTGCCAGTCGTAGAAAAAGCCACCGTCGGTAAGTTTGGTGGACTGGAACGATGACCCAATCGAGCGCTCGGGCACGGCAATGATCGCCTTCTGGCAGCCCTGCTGGTTCAGCTTGTGGAGTGCGAGGTACATGAGCGCCCGGCTCTTGCCCGAGGCCGGAGGAGACTTCAGCAACAGGTAGGGCGCGTTGCGATGCTCGTAGGCCATTGCCTGCATCTCGCGCATCCCCATGCCGTCGGACAGAGTGCTCGCCCCTGTCTGCTTATAAGGGATGACAATATCCGTTGAATCGGCGCTCATGCCTGGGCCTCCTTGGCAATCAGTGTCTCGTAGCGCTTGAATAGGTACTCTAGGCGCTCGTTGTCGTTACGAAATAGCGTAGAGCGATAAGCCTGTTCCACCGCCAGATCTAGCGCTCGATGAGCCGCGAGAAGATCGGCCGGCATCTTATCCGGATCGTAGAGCTCGCTCATGGTTTTAGCTGGATACAGCGCCCGCGTATCGAGGACATCTTGGGCTCGCTGCTCGATGGACTCGCGTTGCGCCGCCGTTGGCTCGGGCCATGGAAAGGTGTTGTAGACAAGGGTATTGGAGTAGCGGAAGTCAGACTTCAGGCGGCCGCCCACCGTTTGGAGCCAGAGCATGTGCATTCGAGTTTGGAGGATGCCAAAGTCATAGATGGTGCCAAGGGGGATGATGTAGACCAAGTCAGTAGCAATGACATCAGATCCAAAGAAACCAATTGGGGCATATTGACGGCGCTCAGAAGTGACGCGGGGGACGAGGATATAATCACCCTCGGGGTGAGCGATCTGCGCGAAGAGATGCGGGGTTTCTGCAATGTTTAGAGTCGACTTCTCCGTTAGTCTTTTTTCTCTAACGCCCTCTACGCGTTGCCGAATGAACGGTACTGAGCTTAATTCGGCCGCTGACGCACCAACAAGCCAGAGACACCACCTTTGCTTACCTTTGAGAAACTCTTCTGCCCCAACTATACGACGAACCCAGCGATCGGCGTTTGGTTCCTCATTCAGAAGTTTTGACCTCTCTTCTGCGGTTATCATCAGATGACCGCCATCTTTGGCCATGCTGCCGAGCAACATAGGCTTTAATTCAGTTAAAGGTTGACGACGGTCAGCTACCACTGTGTTGCCCGCTGACAGCAGGTAAGGGCTGATATTGGAAGGTCGGACTTCTTGCAATGAACCAGATTCAGAGCTGAAGAGGCGGCGGACCGGATCTGATTTTGCCGTGAGGCCAATGACTGAAACGTGCACACCAGCTTGGTCACGAGCACTATTACTCCATTTGAACCCTTGATAGGCGAATCGAATCTTTACTCCGAACCGCAGGATCGGTGGCCAGAGGATAGCAACTTGAATGCCTTGGTTAATAGAATTAGTGGTAACAAATGATAGTTGAGCATCCGTATTTTTAATGTAATGCGCCCCCTTGAAAAACCAGCAGCCAGACAAGTCTAGTTCTTTAAATTTTTTGAAGTTATGGAAAACGTGGGTCATATCCGAAAGCTGTTCTTCGGAGCGCTTACCTCTTCCGCGGAAAGGTGGGTTACCAATCAAATACACTTCATCTTGTCGCTCATGCGGACAGACACTTTCCCAATCTCTCTGCAGCGCGTTATCGCAGACAATATTACCCCCAGCTTTCAGCGGCAGCGGCGAGGTCACCGAACCAAAACGCTCTTCGAAAGCCTGATTGGCCTGATGTTCAGCGATCCACAGCGAGAGCATCGCAACCTTGTGGGCGAAGTCGTCAATCTCGATACCGTAGAACTGCGAAAGCCGTATGCCGGTACTACCGACCATGATGGACTCGATGCTGCCGTTTGCTTGCTCCCCTCGCGCCGATTGCAGCGCTTCGAGCACATCCATCTCGATGCGCCGCAGCTCCTTGTAGGCAATGATAAGGAAGTTGCCGGAACCACAGGCTGGATCCAATATCTTGATGTGGTGCAGGCGGGTGAGCAGAGCCTCGAGTTTCTTAACGCTCCCACGTGCAGCCTCGAGGTCATCACGGAGCGTATCAAGGAATAGCGGCGCGATTACCTTCATGATGTTCGGCACGCTAGTGTAGTGCTGTCCAAGGCTGGAGCGCTGTTCCTCTTCGACCACAGCCTGGAACATCGACCCAAAAATATCCGGGTTGATCTCACGCCAGTTCAGACCTCCGCAGTCGAGCAGGATGCGCCGGGCCTTCGCGGTAAAGACAGCCGGAGCCGGAACACGCTCCTCGAAAAGCCCACCGTTGACGTAACGGAAATCCGCTAAATGTTTCGGTGCTTTGGCCCGCTCCGGATCGCCATCCCGGACATCCATCATGTCGAACGCACCTTGGATTGTGGCGCTCAGGTCTGAGCCGTCCTTCGCAGTGTGGTCTGCCACCAGTTTCGAGAACTGGTTATCACCGAAAATCCGGGTATCCTCAGCGAAAAAGCAAAAGAGCAGCCGTGTCAGGAAGATGTTAAGCGCATGAGTGTCTGCCGCTGTTTCAACGGGGTTCGCCTCACGGAGCTCATCGAAAAGGTGCCCGAGTTTACGCGCGGCCTTGACGTCCGCTTCTAGCTCGCGAAAGTCCTCAACCTGCTCGTAGCCCCGGCCATAGATTGGCAGAAAGAACCCGTAGTGACGATCGAGCTCCGCAAAAGTCGCCTCCATGCGCTCTTGTTTTCGCACATCCCAGGCCGTGATGCTCTCGAAGTCGGTGACGATAACCACACGGGGGTCGTCGCTACGGCCCGCGACAACCTTTGGGTCCGCGATCCGCGCATCGAGCACATCATGCACATCGCTGCCATCATTCACCCGCTCAAAGTAAAAGCTCTGCCGGACCGCTAGAGCATTAGAGCGGTTTGCGACATTAATTGTCGGATCACCGTTGCGCAACTTGGTAATCGTTGCCTTTGGCCGATCGAGTGCGTGCAGCAAGGCATAGATGAATTCCTCACGACCCGCCTCAGTAGCCGATTGCTCCACCGCGTGCCTGAATTGTTCTATTAACTGTCCGCGATTCAGTGCCATTTTGCGTCCTGCGTTGGTTGTTTTGCCCCGAAAGCGTGAGTCTAGAGTGCCATTTGCGTCCGCGGAGATAGAAGGGAGGAACATTACCCCTGTGTATCTGTGAGCATGAATAACCGCAGTGTTCTATCCCTCTCCACCACAGCCACTACCACAGCCTTGTTCAGGGTTGCTCTATTTAGCACCAAATCGCCCGTAAAGCTGATCCTTTAGTCGCTGGATCTGCTCACGGCGCGCATCGAAAATGTCCGATCAGTACTCCACGAACAACATCCAGAAGATGTCTTACTTGAGTTCCGAGGTATCCATCTTACGGCTCAGGATGTCTGCGGCCCGGAAGAGATGGCGTTCGGGTTCGGGTAGCGTTAAGAGCATTTCAGTCCGTCACAAAACGTCTAGATACGCCGGTAGTGCCTTACGATCCCTAGTAAGGAGGCTATCCTACCGACTAGGCTGTATACGGCAGTGAGCACATCACATCAGTGATTGCCAAAGCAACGCGACAAGACAACAAGCCGATCTAATTCCACGTCGGATGCGGTCAGTATGCCGTGATGCTTACGAAAATTGCATGGAGCACTTGGTCGGCTTAATGCAATGCAACTTCAGTTTTTAGGAATTTTTCTCTGAAATACCTTAGTGAGCACTGTGGAACGAACAATCGCTGGCCGAATTTCACGGCGCATGCCTCACCTCAATACTAATCACGAACAAAAGGGTCCGCGATGTCCTCATGTTCGCCGTTTACTGCCTGTCGACTACCACTAGACCAACCAAATCAAAGATCTTCTGTGGCTCACTAGTCTCATATCAATACGTCTTTTCTACAGCTCGTCAAATACGCTCCTCTCGATCATTAGTTAGTATTTATGTTGATAGTGGGATCTTTCGTTGAATCAAAATCTCCTTGCCTTCCGTAAGCCTCAACGTTTCCCTCGATTAAACGTACGAAATATAATTCGTCTTCGTATTGGCAGCCCTCAAAAGCATACGCTAACCCGATCGTATAAACGCCTGCCACACCACAGCCTGTCTGAGTCGCGGCACCCGGCGCATCACGTAGTTCATACATCATGTACTCAACGCCACTCGCCGCTTTCGTCTCTTTAGGTTGCCCTAGAAGTTCAACTACTTCTGGTTTCGACATGCCTATACTCATATCGTTGAGCCTGCTCGCAGTGTCGGCGCATGCCGACAAGACCAAGCTCAAGGCGAGAATTGTTCCATTTTTCATTAAATCAATCATGCTCCGTAGTTTAGTTTTTCATCGCATAAGGACGGTTCACACCTTCCTGTGTGTCAATTCGCAATCATAAGGACCCTACTGGTTAAAACGGCGCTGCACGGTCAAGGGTGTCTTGCCTGGACATAAAATTGGCAAAATTTGGTAGCCATTGGAATAATCAGATTGATGGCCTCGTCGAGATCCGTAATAACCTGGGGTGGTGGTTCATTATTCGCAGCACCATGTCTCGCATTTAAGCCAATTATGCTCATATTGTTACATGCTGCCTTAAACGCCTTAATCTTATTTTTATCGGCAAACTCTTCGAGAGAACAGTTTAAATATTTAGCATTATTTTTTACTGTGTCAACGATCCTGTATAAGGTGTTCCAAGTAAGAATGCTTTCAATTGGTGACTCCGTCGACACCAAACCAACAAGGAATAGAAGGGTACGCAAGTCTTCATCAGTTTTTGCTAGGTACAGCAAGTGAGCCGAAAATTTAACTTTCGGGTTTTTACAATAGCCCAAGCCTTCATCTATTACTGAGCTTTCGCTGAATGGATTTTCTTCAATGCTTCTTGCGTAAACAGAGTTTATTTCGCCGCTACCGATTCGTCCGAACGTGTTAAAGCGGACGGAGTGCGTGTGGACCCCCTCCCACTCTAGCCTTAAGGCTCCGTTTAATAACAACTGGAGACTGTAAATTCTCTGGGCTGCACCAGCAGGGGTATCTAGCTCGTCTACATGGCGCGAGTAAGCGTAAAACGCTATACCCTGTTCTTCTTCGTCTTCGTCGCTGAGGCTAATGTCATCCCCAGGAAAATTCTGGGCGAGATGAGGGAAGTATGACCCAGATGAAACTGTAATTTCCCATTTGTGTAGTGGAGGCATGCGAATAAACTCTAACTTCGTAACATTTACTGTCCGTGTAAAGCACTGCGCATCAATGAATTGCCGTAGGCATCGCCGAGGCCCGTTGATTTCAGTCATGCCCGCTCAGGACCGTGTTCTTTGATGCGGTGGACGCAGTTTGCCTTAACTTCTACCAGACGGATATAACTGAGCAACACTATCGGCTAACGCTAGCGTGGCCAGGCAATCCGGTCTAGCCTCGTTTGAGGTTATATCGCCTCCACCTGCCGCCGGAGGAGCAGAAAACTATCTAGACCACCTATACTATCGACCCGCTAGACATGGATGCGTGAAAGGTGGTTCGAAGCAGAGGCACTCCCTGCGCGACGAGGCGCGGTCAACCTGAGCCACGTGGCGCTGCGGGACGTTCCGGCCAAGTGCAAGCGCCTATCGATCCAGTGGCATGCTGCCAAGACACCGTTCGCAATCCAGCTCGGCGACCGATTTATCCTTGAAGCCTGAGATCAATGGAGCGGCTCACACACGAAAATCTCCACAGGCCTTTAGACTTGTGACGACACAGGGACGTGAGAGACCCCGATGGCTATACCCCGCTACGAAGCTTGCTTGTTACCGCTGCTGCAACTCGCTGCTGATGGCGAACCGCATCGCACACGCGATGCCTATGAGGCCATGGCCCAGCAATTTGAACTCTCCGAGGCTGATCAGCACGAAATGCTGCCCAGTGGAAAACAGCCGCTTCTACACAATCGCGTAGCTTGGGCCCTGACCTATTTACGACAAGCCGGACTGCTGACCTCGCCAAAGCGCGGGCTATTTCAGATTTCCGACGTGGGACGAGGTTTACTACAAGAAAAACCTGACGCCATCGTTGCCGACACACTGGAGCGTTACCCTTCTTTCCGGGACTTCCGAAGCCGGACACGTAAACACTCTGACGAGATACAGGATAGCGCCGACAGCCCGGCGACTAGGGCTACGGTTAATAAAGCCCATACAGCAGCGACGCCCGACGAAGAGATGGAGGATGCCTGGCGACGGCATCGCGCCAGTATCGAGGCGGAGTTTCTGGAGCAGACCAAAACCGTCTCCCCCGCATTCTTTGAACAACTGGTGGTGGAGGTCTTAGTTGGGCTCGGGTACGGCGGCAACCGAGCTGATGCGGCACACTCGGTCGGCCGGAGCGGTGACGAGGGTATCGACGGAACAATCGCCGAAGATCCACTAGGACTTGATGTGGTTTACGTTCAAGCGAAACGCTGGGCAGCGACCATCGGGCGACCAGAGATCCAGAAATTCGCCGGCGCACTGCAAGGTCAGCTAGCACGCAAGGGAGTATTTCTAACGACCGCCGATTTCACTGCCGAGGCGCGTAAGTTCACGCAAGCCATCGATGCGAGCATCGTGTTGATCGACGGTCAACGACTGGCCAAGCTGATGGTCGATCAAGGCGTAGGAGTTTCTGCTGCGGGGGAATATCGGATGCACCGGATCGACACCGATTACTTCTCGGAGGAGTAGACGGGCCATGCCCACACCCCTGTTCGATGGTCTTTCGGCTGCAAAGCGTAGAACCTTCAAACAGGAATAACCGGGCAGAAAAATACTGGGGCTTAGGGGCTACTGGGAAACAACCGAGCGGGCCGTTGCTAAACCGCCTGGATTGTCACGTCCGTAGCCCCAATCTAGCCCCGAACTAAGAGGGGACTGCTCAAGAGAACGCAACCTACTGTTTCATATGGAGCTGGCGAGAGGATTCGAACCCCCGACCGGCTGATTACAAATCAGCTGCTCTACCGACTGAGCTACGCCAGCTTTGAGATAAGAGACTGAAGGGTACCCAACCTGCCGTGACGGAGCAATCCGCGAGGCTCACGGCAGACTGGCCAGCCCCTCCAGGACCAGATCCGGCCGCAGCCGCACATCCAGCTCGAGATAGCGAGCGATAACGGGGGCGTCGCCGCCGGTAAGCACGGGCGTCAATCGCTCCGATGATCCGGCAAGGCAGCGCCTGATCACTCCCTGAACCGCCGCTGCCGTGCCAAAGATATGACCGCTGGCGAGGGCGCCAGCCGTATCGGTAGCCAGAAATGGCGTCCGGGTGGGGAGTTGGATGCTGGGCAGTCCCGGTGCCAGGCGTGCAAGACCCGCCTGTTGTGCAGGGAACCCGGGGAGGATCAGTCCGCCCTGGTGGCGAGCGGCCGAATCGACAACATCCACTGTAATCGCCGTTCCGCAATCGACGACACAGGCTGGCAGGCAACCGGCCGCCCTTGCGCCCAGCATGGCAAGCCACCGGTCGGCCCCGAGTCGGTGTGGCTGGGAATAGGCAACATGGATGACATCCCCGTCACTCGGGGTGTGAACCAGCTCCGGCGCCAGTTCCCAGTGGACCTGCAGCCAGGCGGTAATACGGTTGACCACCGATGCCTTGGCGACGTTGACCATCCGAACCCTCGACGGGCGTTCGGTCAGCTGCAGCCATTCCGCAAACAACCCCTCCAGCGCATTATGGGCTGCGGCCCGACCAGGGCCCCTGAGCTGTCCATCAGCGGAAATCGCCCATTTGATCCGGCTATTGCCGATATCGATCAGAAGATCCGTCATCGCGTAGTTACCCAATCCCCCTGCACCCGGCACTCGCCGGCCTGGAGATGCCGTTCCTCGAAATCGGTGATTAATCGCAGCTCGCCGGTGGTGGTAATACCCGCGACGCGGCCGGCAAGCGTCGTGCCTCCGGACTGCTCGACGACAATGTTTCGCCCGGCGAGGGCATCGAACACCGGCCAGCGCTCCCGGAGCAACCGCTCGGCCTGGCTCGGCGACCAGGTGGTCGCTTCAAGCACGGCACCGGCGAGCGTGCCCAGCAGCTGATCGCCAATAGGCTGGTCCGAGAGCTGACGGAGGCCAATGGCCTGTCGATCCGATGGCAGATCATGAACGCGGGAGCCTTCCACGTTCACGCCCACACCGGCGATGAGTGTATGGGGCAACCGTTCCACCAAGAGCCCTGCGAGTTTAGCGCCGTCAACAACAAGATCGTTCGGCCATTTCAGCTGTATCCCCGAAAACCCCCTGGCGTGGAGAGACTCGACGAGTTGCAGGCCGATAAGGAGTGACAAGGCCGGCGGGATCGACTGCATGGACGCCAGTGGCAGACCAACGCTGACATAAAGCCCCCCGGGCGGTGACGCCCACTTACGGCCCTGCCGACCTCGCCCCTTTGTCTGTCTGTCGGCGATCACTACCGTTGGCGTATCTGGAGGGTGGTCGGCCAACCACTGGCTGGTACTCCCCAGCTCCGAGAACATACGGATCCTGGTGCGAGACCAGCGTGCGCCCATTCCCGCGCGAACGGCAGTCACTCGATCGTCGGGAATGATGGCCATCGACTTCCCCTCGATATTCATGGATGGATTATGCAAAAAAAAACCCCCGCCAGTCCGGAGACTGACAGGGGCTTCGTTGTAAGCGCCTGGCGATGACCTACTTTCGCACCACAGCGTGGCGGCACTATCATCGGCGCTACGCGGTTTCACTTCCGAGTTCGGAATGGGTTCGGGTGGTTCCCACGCGCTATTTTCGCCAGGCAAACCGGTTACCAATGGCACTTTTCACGGTGCCACTAGCGTCAGAAACATTGTCGATGGCATGCAGGACCAATGTCCTATAGCCCTCTTGGGGTTATATGATCAAGCCTCACGGGAAATTAGTACTGGTTAGCTTCATACATTACTGCACTTCCACATCCAGCCTATCAACGTGGTCGTCTTCCACGTCCCTTCAGGAGGATCAAGTCCTCGGGGAGATCTAATCTTGAGGTGGACTTCCCGCTTAGATGCTTTCAGCGGTTATCCCTTCCGAACGTAGCTACCCGGCAGTGCCACTGGCGTGACAACCGGAACACCAGAGGTTCGTCCACTCCGGTCCTCTCGTACTAGGAGCAGATCCTCTCAAATCTCCGACGCCCACGGCAGATAGGGACCGAACTGTCTCACGACGTTCTAAACCCAGCTCGCGTACCACTTTAAATGGCGAACAGCCATACCCTTGGGACCTGCTACAGCCCCAGGATGTGATGAGCCGACATCGAGGTGCCAAACTCCTCCGTCGATGTGGACTCTTGGGAGGAATCAGCCTGTTATCCCCGGAGTACCTTTTATCCGTTGAGCGATGGCCCTTCCATACAGAACCACCGGATCACTAAGACCGGCTTTCGCCCCTGCTCGACTTGTCAGTCTCGCAGTCAGGCACCCTTTTGCCTTTATACTCAGAGCGCGATTTCCGACCGCGCCGAGGGTACCTTCGCACTCCTCCGTTACTCTTTGGGAGGAGACCGCCCCAGTCAAACTACCCACCACACACTGTTCCTGGCCCGGATAACGGGTCTAGGTTAGAACCCCAAGCATGCAAGGGTGGTATCTCAAGGATGGCTCCACCAGAGCTGGCGCTCCGGTTTCGACACCTCCCACCTATCCTGCACAAGCATGCTCAAAGTCCAGTGTGAAGCTGTAGTAAAGGTTCACGGGGTCTTTCCGTCTTGCCGCGGGAACGCTGCATCTTAACAGCGATTTCAATTTCACTGAGTCTCGGGTGGAGACAGCGGGGCCGTCGTTACGCCATTCGTGCAGGTCGGAACTTACCCGACAAGGAATTTCGCTACCTTAGGACCGTTATAGTTACGGCCGCCGTTTACCGGGGCTTCGATCAAGAGCTTCGCCCCGAAGAGCTAACCCCATCACTTAACCTTCCGGCACCGGGCAGGCGTCACACCCTATACATCCTCTTACGAGTTAGCAGAGTGCTGTGTTTTTAGTAAACAGTCGCAGCCCCCTGGTCACTGCGGCCTGCCTCGGCTCCGCTCGCGAAGAGCATTACCTAATGCAGGCGTACCTTCTCCCGAAGTTACGGTACTATTTTGCCTAGTTCCTTCACCCGAGTTCTCTCAAGCGCCTTGGGATTCTCACCCTGCCTACCTGTGTCGGTTTGCGGTACGGTCTCACACGACCTGAAGCTTAGAGGATTTTCCTGGAAGCATGGCATCAGTGACTTCGCGCCCTTGGGCACTCGTTATCGCGTCTCAGGATTGTGAATCCGGATTTACCTGGAATCACTCCCTACACGCTTGAACCGGGACTTCCGTCACCCGGATCACTTAGCCTACTCCGTCCCCCCATCGCAGTCGTGTGCGGTACAGGAATATTAACCTGTTTCCCATCGATTACGGCTTTCGCCCTCATCTTAGGGGCCGACTAACCCTGCGCCGATTAGCGTTGCGCAGGAAACCTTGGGCTTTCGGCGAGGCGGTTTTTCACCGCCTTTATCGTTACTCATGTCAGCATTCGCACTTCCGATATCTCCAGCGCCCCTCTCGGGTACACCTTCGTTGATGTACGGAACGCTCCCCTACCATGCAAGCAAAGCTTGCATCCGCAGCTTCGGTATATGGCTTAGCCCCGTTGAATCTTCCGCGCAGGCCGACTCGACCAGTGAGCTATTACGCTTTCTTTAA